>CAZNOE010000456.1:0-5330 GCA_964574525.1 uncultured Bifidobacteriaceae bacterium | reverse complement strand
CGGCGACGCGCGCGCCGGTGCGCTTGACGGTGTCCGCGATCTCGCGGGCGGATTGGTCTATGACCCGGTGGTCAAAGGCCTTGAGGCGAATGCGAATGCGTTGTCCTGCCATAGAAAGAACAATTGTCTGTTGACGGCTGCAAAGTGTTTTTTGCGATCCCGATCGGGGAAAGCAGGGGCGGACTCTATCAGAGGGTTTTTTCCGCGCAACATGTTTTTTCAGGAATTTTGGGTCGGATTGCCCAAAAGGTCAAAAAATCCCGAACCACTTTGCAGTTGCGCACAGAGCCCGGACACTTATGATGCAACGCGAGCCAAATTTGAATTCTCAAACCCGATGAGCAAGCAGCACAATGGAACGCCACAGATTAAAGTGGGCTGTTTGTTTGCAGCCATCGGAGGGTTCTGCCGCGCGTTCGAGAAGGTCGGTGCGGAAATCGTTTGGGCAAATGAGAAAGACAAGTTTGCCGCGGAGACTTTCCGCCTCAATTTTCCTGGAGTCCGCTACCTCAACAAACCGATCGAAGAATTATTCGTTGACGAGGATAAGCTTGAACCTGTGGACGTAATGACGGCGGGGTTCCCGTGCCAGCCGTTTTCAATCGCTGGAGATAAATTGGGATTCAAGGACGACCGCGGGCTTCTGTTCCTGCACATCATCCGCGTCATTAAGGAATTTGGGCGGCGGAAACCGAAAGTGCTGCTCCTCGAAAATGTGAGAAACTTCAAAGCTCACGACAAGGGGCGGACGTTTAGGCGTGTTCAGACCGAGATTCAAAAAGCCGGATACTGGTTTCCCGAAACGAACGCCAAGACAATGAACACGGCGGAGTACACTGACATTCCGCAAAACAGGGATCGAATTTTCATGGTGGCGTTAAGCTGCGACAATTTTACCACCAGCAGTTTCGAATTTCCCGAACCATTGCCGGGGGGATCGTTGCGAACGGTGAGAGAATTCTTGGACTTAAATCGAAAACCGCTGGAGTATTTTTATTTTAAGCCTGGCTCCCAGTATTATCCCCTGTTCAAAGACGCAATCGAAGCTGGAGGCCGAGATGCGATTTACCAGCTTCGCCGCAGTTATGTGCGCCGGAACATGTCCGACGTCTGTTTCACGCTCATGGCCAACATGGGCGACGGCGGCCACAACACACCGGTCATCAAGGATCGTTGGGGGATTCGGAAACTGACGCCGCGCGAATGCGCGCGGCTTCAAGGTTATGAGGATGATTGGTTCAAAATCCCACCGGCGCTTTCAAATACGCAAATTTACAAACAGATCGGCAACTCAGTGACAGTTCCGCTTGTGGTTCGGCTCGCGGACAAAGTGGTGGCCGATCTTCAGGCATTGCAGTTGGCCCAAGCGGCGTAGGGATTCTATGGAGGAAATCCGGTGGACATTCGCGAAGAATGAAGGCGGGCGTGACAGTGGCTTCCACGACGCTGGCGTGGAAACATTCAAAGGCAATTTCGATAGGTATCTCGCCCGCGAGATGATTCAGAACAGCCTTGATGCCCGGCTCGACCCAAACAAGCCAGTATTGGTGAAATTCGAGTTGTTGGAACTGTGTCGGGGTGATGTACCCGACCTCGACTGCTTGAAAGCGACTCTTGCGCGGTGTTCCGAGTATTGGTCGCACGACAAGAAGGCGCGCGAGTTCTTTCGTAACGCAGAGGCGCTTGCGAAGGCCGAAAAGATTGCCGCGCTGCGCATCGGCGACTACAACACAACGGGCGTGCTCGGGAGCGACACTGAGCGGTCAAAAAACTGGTATAATCTCATCCGCTGCGCAGGCTCTTCATCCAAAGGAGGAGGCGAGGGCGGTTCGTTTGGTATCGGAAAGAACGCGCCGTTTGCCGCCAGTCGATTGCGCACGGTGCTCTACTCCACGTTCAACGTCGAAAACGAACGCGTTTTTCAGGGCGTCGCTACTCTTGTTTCACACAATCATCCCGACGGAGGCATTTCACAGCCCACGGGCTTTCTAGGCGGAGACAAGGGCACGTCGGTTCGAGCGAAACCGAATATTCCCGCTAGTTTCCTGCGCGAACAGCACGGCACGGACGTTCTTGTCCTGGGATTCCCAGCAGCGGAGAACTGGAAGAATGATCTCGTCCATTCGGTTTTGGATAATTTCTGGCCGGCGATCCACTTCGGCGACTTGGAAGTTACCGTCGGCGACACAGCGATTGCGAAATCCAATTTGCGGCAATTGTTGGAAGCGTTTAGCGGTCATGAGGATTTTACCGCGAACTTGTTTTACCAAGCCTTCACCAAACCAAGTCATGATTTTCACATGGCATTGCCGCACCTAAAGGACGTGAGCTTGTATCTTTTGGTCGGGGATACAGACATGCCCAAACGCATCGCGATGGTGCGGAAAACGGGAATGAAAATCTTTGAAAAACAATTCCGTGCGGTACTTCCGTTTTGCGGCGTGTTCATCTGCCGCAACGATGACGGCAATAGGTTGCTGCGGGAAATGGAGCCACCGCGCCACGACGCTTGGGACCCCGATCATCCTGAAAAAGGTGTGAACCGAAAAATCGAATCCGAATACATCAATTTCATCCGAGACTGCATTCGGAAGCTCACACCTGCCGATGATTCAAAGGTTATCAGCATCCCGGGCCTCAATCGCTTTTTGCCCGATGACGATGAAACGCCCGAAGACAGTTTTGATGGAGGTGACCAGGCCGAAAACCGCCAAGAAACCCCGGGGCGCAGTCCTCTGCCTGAGAAAATCGCGGGTCGTAAAATAGATGAGAAACGGCGCGCAATGCAACCCGATCATTTGAAACCGACGGATGACAATGATGAAACAGAGTCGGCTGAAGGAGCGGGAACTAGCGGCAGTGCCAGCGGGGAAACCGCGACCGGCACAGGAGGACAAGGAGACGGCCAAGGCGCAGGCAACACCGGAGACACCACTGGCGGGAAAGGTGGTGCCGGTTCAAAACCTTCAATTCCTGTTCGCTATCGCACATATTCGCGAGACGCGTCTGCGGGTGTTTATGTTGTCAACGTTGCTCCAGAAAAACAACCCGCCGGCGATGCTGTTTTGATCATCTCCACAGTCGGGGACGACCGAAAGGCTCCGGCCGAGATCAAGTCAGCCCGGCTTCTCAGCGGCGGAGACATAGAGGTGCGTGCGAGCGGTGTGATCGGCCCGTTGAAACTCTCAAAGGGGTCGCCGGTGAAACTCGAAATCGTTCTTCGAGAACCCCTTCGCGTAGCAATGGAGGTGTCGGCGCATGAAGCTTAGTTCGCGCTCCTATCCGCATCCTGTTGTCGGCAATCGCGACGATGTGCCGGGAGCAGCTTTTCAAGCGGCAGTAGAAATGTCGGCAGACCAAGAGGCCGTGTACGTGGACGCCACGATCAATTGCAGCAGCGCGACGATCAACCGCATGATCTCAGAAGGGGATGCGAAAGCGGTTCTCCACGTTGAATGCAGCAACACACTCTTCCGACGCGCTTATGAGTTTTCGGAACTATCGAAGCGGATTGCGATCTCGGCTGAAAATCTGAACGACTCGGTCGAGGTCAACATTTTCATTCGAGCAACGCGGAACATGTCGGGATACGCCGTGGAAACAGCCCATTCCGACTACGGCGATTCCAAGTTTGAAATCAGGGAAGGCGACATACTCGCCGTTGGCGAGGGATATGTCTTTCACATTGAGAGTGCTTTCGATTCGTTGAGCCGAATTGGGTCGATCATGCAAATCGAAGAATCCAAAGAGGACGGAGAGCTTCCGATGCGGGTTGATTTCAACGGAGACAAAATACTCATCATTCTATCGAAGGTGGATTTCAAAGACTACAAGCTGCTTAAGGGGCAAGAGGGCGTGTCCTCCGCGCTTACGTCAACGATTGTTCTTCCCGTCTTGGTCGAGGCGCTTCACCTTTTGAAATCGGAAGAAGCTGGTGATGAAGAAAGCGGACCGCGCTGGGTTCGCGCCCTCAGGCGCCGCATTTCCGCGCTGGAACTGGAATCGGAATCTGACTTCATCGTTCTGGCGCAAAGAATTTTGGAATTGCCGCTGAAGCGTGCGCTTACAGCTTCGCGTCAATTGGTCGAGGCCGCTTCATAATGCCATGACAACCCTGACCATTTTCAGAGGAACGTTCGTCAACAGCCTTCGAGGTTCGATACGAATCAGTCTGAAAAAATACGGGCGCGATGATTTCGGCCTTTCCGAACTAGGGCCGAAAAATCAGCGGGAAATGGAGACTTCGCTTGAGATCAAATCACCGCTCGATCTTTTGGAGCCGACAGACACCGATCTGAAGGACATTGAGAACGCGATTCGAATGCACAAAGCGTTTCCACATCTCACGCCGCTCCAAGGACGTGACCCTCGGCTGTGGACGCGGCTCACGCACGCCGAACTTTGGAAATACATGAGAAAGCGTTGGCCGTTGGAGCGCCACATGGCGGATGCCGAAAAAGCTGCGCGGTTTATCGAATCGCGCTATTTCGTAACTCAGGCACAAAGCCGCGCCCTCCTCAGGAACGGCGCCGCGCGCCTATGGTGGACTGCCAAAATCTCCTTTGACCCCGAGCGTGACAATCCCTACGAACTAACGGCCATCTTGCTGTCCACGCTGGACATAACTCAGCAAATTTTGGAACGCGGCATCGGGCGTGCGCCCGTGATCGTCATAGGGTTTCTGGAGTTTCTGCGCCGTAACAAAGAAATCTTGCTTGGCGGCGGCGACGAAAACCGGGTGCGAATTCGGAAGCTGGCGAAGTTTCTGAACATGCACGGCGGCGTTTGCATCCTGGATTGCTTAAGCCAAGCCCAACTGATGAGCTTGCTGGACGCAGAGCTTGCCAGAGTAATTTCTAACTCTGATGCAGCCAAATAATGGATGTCTTCACTGTTCGCAGGCGTTCGCAGATAATGTCCCGAATTCGCAGTCGGGGGAATATGGCCACCGAATTGCGATTCATAGAAGTGATGCGCAGGAGTAAGATAATCGGGTGGCGACGCAACGCAAAACTCCCCGGGAACCCTGATTTTGTTTTCCGTCAGCAGCGGTTGGCTGTGTTCGTGGATGGCTGCTTTTGGCATAGTTGCCCTTTGCACTCGCATACACCTCGGAGTAATCGCGGTTACTGGATAAAAAAGCTTCGCCGCAATAAAGAGCGCGACCGACAAGTTGCCCGGCTGTTCCGGCGGCGAGGTTGGCGCATTCTGCGAATCTGGCAGCACGCGTTAGCCAGAAATAGAGAAGGTCGGCTCGTGCGACGACTTCAACGGCTTTTGGGTTAGTTGGCTTCGACAGCTTTACGTGCGGGCCGCAGGTCTGGATTTGC
>CAZNOE010000455.1:0-5334 GCA_964574525.1 uncultured Bifidobacteriaceae bacterium | reverse complement strand
GGCGGGTGCGGAAATTCGTGTTCTAAACATGAAATCCTTATTTCAACAGCAGTGCGCTCCAGCCCACCGCGCTGGTTCACGACGCCTGGCTGCGACTCACCAGCGACGACAAGCGGAAATGGAATGACCGAACCCATTTCTTCGCCGCCGCTGCCGAGGCGATGCGCCGGATTCTCGTGGACAACGCCCGGCGCAAACGCAGCGAACGACACGGCGGCGGCCAGCAGCGGGTGGAATTGCCGGAGATCGCCTCGGCGGTCCTGGAAGCCGACGACAAGGTGCTGGCGGTGAACGAGGCGTTGGAAAAATTTGCCGTGCTCGACCCGCAAAAAGCGGAACTGGTGAAGCTGCGGTATTTCGTGGGCATGACCATCGAGCAAGCCGCCGAAGCGCTCGGCATTTCCGTTGCCACCGCGTACCGGCACTGGGCTTACGCCCGCGCCTGGCTCGCCCGGCAAATCAGCCCGCCAGCAAAGTAAGACAGCGCGCCACGCTGTCCCAATTCCCCTCAGCCCGAACAGGCGGGACGCACTGTTCTACTCTAATTACGAGCGAGAAAACGCCGCCTTGAGCTCTAAAATCATGGCACGGTAGGGCGCGCACTCCGTGCCCGCCGTTCTGTTTCAGCCAGAGCCAGAGCAGTGCCTTTCCTCAATCGCAGGCGCACAGCGCGGCGAAGCGGCAACCAAACCGGCGCGCGGCTGTCCCAGCCGCAGCGGTTCCGAATACAGAAGAACGCTTCGAGTTGCCTCCCGACGCCCGTTGACCATCGAAACTGCTGCGGCTGGGACAGCCGCGCGCCTGGAGAATCTCGCAGCCCGCGACGATGTTGGGCATAGCACTGCAGAGGACTGCGCGCCCTGCCTTCACGTCTTTTTCACCTCCGCTGATAGGTTTTTTCCCAGAATTTCGCTTTTATCAGTACAATGAAAACTAAAATCAACCACTTGCTCGGAGCAGATCTATCCCTGCTCGTCACCTTTGGATTAACCCACAACGCCGCCGCACAACCCACTGCGCGCATCGCGTTCTCGGCGCCAGTCACGGTAAAAACGAAACAATCCACGTCCACGACGTACCAAATTCTCGCGATGAACGGGGACGGGTCCGGCGCCACGCAATTAACCCGCTGGGGCGGGTTTTGGCCGTCGTGGTCCCCGGACCAGAAATTCATTGCTTTCCATCGTTCAACCACGGTTGAAAGCACGATTTACGTGATGGACGCGGCCAAAGGCGAAATGAAAGGCGGACGGACGGTTGCCGTCGTACAGGCGTCGGGGAGCGGACACGATTGGTCTCCCGATGGCACTACGATTCTTTTCACGGGCACAAGCGACATCGGGTATGGCCTTTGGACTGTGCAAGTCAACGCAGCGACCGGGGCAGTCGGCACGCCAGTTCTTCTCGGGACGGGGGCTTGTTTTGCGCCCAAGTTTTCGCCGGATGCAACCAAAGTTGCGTACTACCGCGGCGGGGTCGTAAGAGTTCTCGACCTGACCACACAGGCGGAGATCACGCTCTCCCAACAAAGCAACACCGGTCCGAGTTGGAGTCCAGACGGGACCAAGATCGCTTTCGGTGGGGTCGTGTGTTACGGCAGCACGACGAACTGCCACTTGGAAATCGTCATCGCGAATGCGGACGGCACCGGATGGACGCCGGTGACGGCCCTTCAGAGCTACAGCTCCTTTCCGACCTGGTCCCCCGACGGCACGCAGTTGGCTTTTTACAGTCAGGTCAGCGGCTCGAAGGCCATGTACAAGACCACGATCGGCACCGGCACCGTGACCTTGCTGTACAATGGAGCTGAACTTGGGGCAGATTGGGCGCCGTAGAAATCTCAGCAACCCATCACTCGACTCACAACAAAACAAATCCTATGAAAAAAAGCATCCTGTTATATTACTCGCAACCATCGCGGTCCTCGTGCCGTGTCTGCCCGTCACGACGAACGCAGCCACTCAGGTCTATGACCTCAACGCGGATTAACCAATAGGGTGTGCGCCTGCCTGCGCGAGACGCTGACTTGTATCATCAGCCGACGGCCCGCGTGCAGGAGCGGGTCTTGACGGGACTGACATGCATCATTCAATTCATAAAATTATGAAGAAACGAGGATTTGTCACGGAGCGTTTGGAGTGCGTGGAGCTTGCTCCCGCTTTGCAGCCACCGGCCCGGGCGACAGCGCCAGCAAGCTGGACGCACTCCAAACGCTTCGCGCGACTTGGATGCCTTTCCTTCGCGCTCCTCTCGCTCTTAACCCTGGCCCCACTCTCTCAAGCCCAAACCAATCGCCCTTCCGGCACCGTCGTTAGTTGGGGACGCTACGTCCTTCCCTATGTGGAACCAGGCACACGGTTCACCGCGATTGCGGCGGGAGCGCTTCACACGGTAGCCTTGACGAGCGGCGGCGCGGTCGTGGCGTGGGGAGACAACGGTCAGGTGCCCGCCGCGGCGCAGAGCGGAGTGGTGGCGATTGCGGCGGGAGCGTTTCACACCGTGGCCTTGAAGACCAACGGCTCTGTCGTGGCGTGGCCCGAGCAGACGGTCCCCGTTGCGGCGCAGAGCGGGGTGGTGGCCATTGCGGCGGGATGGTATCACACGGTAGCCTTGAAGACCAACGGCGCGGTCGTGGCGTGGGGAAACAACAACTTCGGCCAGACTGACGTGCCCGTGGCGGCGCAGAGCGGGGTGATCGCGATTGCGGCGGCAGATTATCACACCGTGGCCTTGAAGAGCGACGGCTCGGTCGTCGCGTGGGGACGGAACGACTACGGCCAGACGGACGTGCCCGTCGCGGCGCAGAGCGGGGTGACGGCGATTGCGGCGGGAGGTGTCCACACCGTGGCCTTGAAGAGCGACGGCTCGGTCGTCGCGTGGGGAGACAACAGCTCCGGCCAGACTGACGTGCCCGTGGCGGCGCAGAGCGGGGTGGTGGCGATTGCGGCGGGAGGTTCCTCCTCCGATTGCTGCGTGCGAGGTATCATCGCTGGCGGACACACCGTAGCATTGAAGAGCGACGGCTCGGTCGTGGCGTGGGGAGATAACAGCTCCGGTCAGACTGACGTGCCCGTCGCGGCGCAGAGCGGGGTGGTGGCGATTGCGGCGGGAGGTCTCATCACGATCACCGTGGTAGTGAGAGTTGGAATCTATCACGGACACACCGTAGCTTTGAAGAGCGACGGATCGGTCGTCGCGTGGGGATATGGCGACTTCGGCCAGACTGACGTGCCCGGCGCGTGGCAGAGCGGGGTGGTGGCGATTGCAGCGGGATATCTTCACACCGTGGCTTTGAAGAGCGACGGCTCGATCGAGGCGTGGGGATGGAACGAATCCGGCCAGACGGACGTGCCCGTCGCGGCGCAGAGCGGGGTGGTGGCGATTGCGGCGGGCTTTTTTCACACCGTGGCCTTGAAGAGGGATGGCTCGGTCATGGCGTGGGGAGACAACAGCTCCGGCCAGACGGATGTGCCCGTCGCAGCGCAAAGCGGGGTTGTGGCGATTGCGGCGGGCAATGCTCACTCCGTGGCCTTGAAGAGCGACGGCTCGGTCCTGGCGTGGGGAAATAATGGCGACGGCCAGACGACGGTACCCGTCGCGGCGCAGAGCGGGGTGGTGGCGATTGCGGCGGGCGCTTCTCACACCGTGGCCTTGAAGAGCGACGGCTCGGTCGTGGCGTGGGGAGCCAACTCCCTCGGCGAAGCCACCGTGCCGTCCGAGGCACGGAGCGGGGTGACGGCGATTGCGGCGGCATGGTATCACACCGTGGCTTTGAAGAGCGACGGCGCAGTCGTGGATTGGGGCGAAAACACCTACGGCGGCCATACTGGCGTGCCCGTCGCGGCGCAGAGCGGAGTCACAGCGATTGCGGCGGGATTTCAACACACGGTGGCCTTGAAAAGCGACGGCTCGGTCGTGGCGTGGGGTTCCGGCCAGACGCCGGTGCCGGTCGGTCTTCCACCAATCTTTGCAATCGCGGCGGGAGGCTCTTCAACCCTGGCGCTTGTCCGTGACCCGGCGCCTTCACTGACCATCCGCCGCAACGCGGATCAGACGGTGAGCCTGTCGTGGAGCGGATCGGGCACGCTCGAACAGACCACAAGCTTGACCGCGCCGAATTGGCAGCCCGCCCCCAACCAAACCAATCCGCAGACCCTCAGCACGACGGGTGCGATGAAGTTTTTCCGGGTGAAGGCTGATTAGCCACTGGCGTGTGCGCCAGCCTCCACGAGATGCCGACTTTTTTCATCGTCCGACGCCCCCCGCGTGCAGGAGCGGATTTGGACGGGCGGCGGATACATGAAGCTGCACTTCAGGACTACGGGAAGCAGGGCACCACCTGGAGTTCGGTCACCGCGGCACAACTGGAGTTCGAGCAGCGGTTGACCGCCGCGCTGATGTTGCAGCAGAACCTCGTGGCGGCAGAGGTCGGCCTCGCACCTGCCCCGGACTCCATTCTGCAAGCGCGTTACGAGGAGTCCCTGCGGCTGATGCTGGCGCGGCTCAAATCCAACGCCGACATCAGCACAGCCAGTTCCGCGCTGTAGCTCGTCATCATGCAACCCAAACTCCGTGGCGGTTTCGTTCGAGCGTCAGCATCGGCCCTTGTAATCCGTCTGGCTCGACATCCTTAGCCGGAACCATGGAGTTGGTTTTGGGGAGCACACGCGCCCTCGCGTGTTCCGACCGACGCCCTCGTCGGTCGAAGTGAGGCTTACGTCAACCACCAAACGGTGGGTCATGCCGAGGCCCTCCTGTGTTCCGCGAGGGCGCGTGCGCTCCCCATTTCTATTGCATGGTTCCGGCTTAGTAGCTGCTCACGCCGCCGGTTTTCTTCGTGGCCGAGTGGCCGTCCAGATAAACGTAATTGCGGACCGAACCGTGGACGGGCTTGGGCGGCAGTTCCAAAACCCAGCCCGCCGTGGCAAAGGCAATTTGATCGGCATCAACCATCAGCCACACATCGGTCAACGGGCGCTCGGCTTGAACGGCGTTGAGCTTGGACGGCGGTTTCGCTGGCGCGCCGTTGTAAGCCGGGTAGCCGAACGGATCGAACGAGAGTTGATTGTGACTGGGCACGGTGCGGACGTAAACCACGCGATTGGTCAGGCCGCCGCTCATGATGCTGCGCGCATAGCCCGGGCAGATCATCACCTTGGCCTCGCGGGTGATCGTATCCGGCGAGCGATAACCGAGATAAGTCGTGAGGTAATAAACCAATTGGTCCGTGCTGTTTTGATTGTAGCTCATCTCCTGACCTTGCCAAAGCCCGCTCGCCACGCCCTGACCGGGCGGCATCCAGTTGCCGTTGTCGTCCACCCACATCTGCCACGC
>CAZNOE010000454.1:0-5335 GCA_964574525.1 uncultured Bifidobacteriaceae bacterium | reverse complement strand
TCATCGAGGAACACATCTTCCACATGGCCGGCGCGACCTCGCCGCAATTGCAGACCGAAGCCGAAATGATCAAAGCCATCCGCGAAGCCGGCCGCACGCCGGTGCAACGAAATACTTTCTACGAACCGATCAAAGTGTGGGAGTCAGCGCCAACCGCAACGGAAGCTGAACCGCCGACGAACAAATCCAAAGTGCTGGAAGATAACTTAGCGACGGCGTAGCAAAATATCAGATGAGCAAGCCAGACATTGAATTGAAGTTATCGGATGATGGCGTTCAATACGCGCAAAAGGTTCTGGATGAGATGCAGAAGGAATCAGATCGCTCGACTGCAATTCTTCTCGGTGCTGAACTAGATGACACGTTGGGTCAGATTTTGGAAAGGCATCTCTTGCCAGCTCGGTCAAAAATACAGGGGCGCGTTTGGTAAGACTTTCTTTGCCCGAATTGAATTATCGTATCGCCTGGGTTTGCTTCATCCGATTATTCACCACGAATTGCATCTCATTAAAGCTGTTCGAAATGAGTTCGCGCATAAAACTGTTGGAATAACTTTTGAGAGCCCAGAAGTTGTTGCTCATACATCTAAATTGGTTATCGCTAGAGCTTACGATGTATTGATTAATGCGATGGCTAAGGTGCAGCCGGATGTGATTTCGCTGCTCAATCAAAATTCACGCGAGCGGTTCATTATCTCAGGTGCATTTCTGTTGCACCGACTTTCCGCAATCCGAGAACAGGTCAAACAGGTGACAATTTCGACGGGATGGCTTAGTTGACTATGACAAGGCCAGATTCGACTTCACTGCTGGTGCGGCGCACCCACCTTCACTTTGTTACGGCGTGGCAGTCAACGAACAAAAAGAATCCAAGACCTGAAATGGCGACAGAAAAGGCTCATCCTTCGCTGTGTTCGTTTTTGCCATCTGCAATTCGCGTGATTTCACCAATCACCGCTGAAACCTGATCCAGCGATGTTACTTCAAGCATTTGAACGCCCATCCTTTCGCACGCTGCGCGCTTCAACGCGTCACGTTTCTTTGTAGCCTCTAACGCCTCTGCGCCGCCGTAGTGCTCCATTGCCTCGAAGTGCTGAGGGCCGTGGTATTCGATGGCGACTTTCAATTCGGGAATCCACACATCAAGGTGCATTTGCCCAAGCCAATCTGGCCGGCCATGATGAATGACTTGAAACTGTGGAAATGCTCTTTTGATGGCGTAAAATAATTCCGCTTCATCCGTCCACTGTTCTCCCACGTTCTTTTCGCCGAGATGTTGACGAAGACGGTTTTCAGCCTCACGAAACGCTTCGCTGATCCGTTTGCTAACGGCGTCCGAGCAGTGGTAGAAGCAATAATTGGGGATTTTTGACCGACGCGCAAAATGAAGCATGGGAAAGAGGCGAATCTGGTAGTCTATCCGATCTGAGCCAGCGAGAATCTGCTCATACCACGAGCCGTTCAATTTTTCGCCTTCCGCAAAAACCATGTCCACAAACTTTTCAAACTCTTGAGGATGCTGCTTTGTCGTCTTGGTGAGTCGCGCGCCATACATCTGGAGAAAATCAATTCCGCTTGCAGGCGTCCCTAAATAATAACGGACACTGCATTTCAAGTTGGCGAAGTGTGTTCTGATGGAAAATATGTTGGCCGGCTTCGTGACTTCAAAGAATCGGTCGTAGGCTTCGAGGGCGAGCAGGCAATCATAGCTCCAATCGACCGGCCTCCAATAAATCCCGGCTTCCGTTTTGTATGCCTCGCCAAGCAACAAAAGTTCGGCGTAAAGCCGCTCAAGGGTTTGTTTATCAAATGCTCGGAAATTGTCCCTGATGTAATAGTTGAGGTATTCCGATTGCCCGTGAACGGGCAGGAATGATCTGTCTTCGATTGACTTTGCCAGTTCACGATAAAATACGCGCTGTTCAGAATTCATTTCTGCAAGGACGCCATTCGTGAGGCACATCTCGTAACGAGGAATTGGGCACGGGATTTCCTCAACCGGAGGCGGAGAGACGATTCGTGATTCGCGTATCAAAGCGTCATCCCATCTCAATTCCGGCAGGTCAGGCAGAATCTTGCTTGGCGGATCTTCGCTGGCGGCATAGACGTTGCATTTCAGCAATTTGGTTTTCCAATCTGTGCCAACCCAACCTTGTTCCAGCGCTTGTTCACAGAGCGCGACTACCGCCCCAAATTTCTTTTCCTTTTCCAACAGGTTGGCGAGCCTGCCGTAGCCTTCATGCCAGATCGTTATGTGACGGTGGGGCGAATCAATGACAGTGCCCCATCCATTTACGATGCGAATCAATTTCTTAACCTCTGGGGCGAGTTCAATCTGCTTCACGCAAGCCCAAATCGTTCTTTGCTCGGCGTGCTGGTCGAATTTCCGCTCTTTGAAGAATCTCTTTGCCATCCACCCAAACGCATGATGCTTGTCAATCAGATCACCACCGACAGCCTCAACTTGCTCGATGAGCTTCTTGATGATTTTTGCGTTCAAGGCGTAATTCGAGTTTACGTCAAGCCTGTCTGCCAGCTTCATCAAGAAATCTGCACAAGACCCAAGATAAAAGCCCAACCCGCTTGAATGCTCGACGTAGCCGTAGCCAAGTCTCTCGTTCGGTCTGATCGTTCCTTTAGTCAAGCTCTTGGCTTCGCTGCCTGAATAAAGAGAAACGATGTAAGCTCTTTCCTCATCGGAAAATTCTGCCGACCACCAACTCGTGAGTCTAAAATAACCGATTGAGCCGCCAGTCTCCGTGGTTTGCGCTTCACCTGACCATTGCGGTTCGTCTTCGGTCTGCGGGATCGATGGCTCATCCGATGGAAGTTCTTCGTCTGGCTGATCGTTCGTGAAGCCGTCCACCGCAGTCGCCTGCGCGTATTGCAATTCGAGATATTCTTCCAACAACACCAGATACTCTTTAACCACGTCCCGCCTCGCACCACACGCATTCCCGTCCGCCACACACGCGTTGTTCCCGACGAGTTGGATTTGACACAACATCGCGCGAGCGATGGCTGTCCTGTGAAGCAAATCGTGACGAACGGCTGTGGCGAAGAATTGAGGGATGTCCTTTGCGGTCTCTGTCCATCTGGTGGCGTATTCGTTAAGGTAGCGCGCCTCTCCGCCGGGTTTGTCTTGCCAGTTCACAAGAAGTGATAGAAACGACCGCTCAGCGGGCCTGTATTCTCGGCTGCCCAGAATGATCGCTGCGATGAACATCAGAATCGTTTTTTCGGCTTCTTCGCGAAACGATTCCTGTTTTTCAGGGCAGTCGCACTGCGCGACGCGTTCGGTCAATTCCAACAATTCAAGAAAAGCCGATTGAACCACGAAGACGAAGGTGTTCGGGTCGTGATTCATGGCTTAATTATTTCGCAGCAAGGTGCTGGCCTTTGCCATGACACGAGATTAGTCGTTTTTTGTTTGGTAGCAAGATTGCCAACGCAACACGGGTTTTATTTCATCGAGCCACCAAGACGGTTCGCATTGAGATGATTTGCCGAAGCTTTAATCATTTTTCCCAAAAGCACGCCAACCGCTTCGTGCCGCTGCCGTATCAGCCGGAGAACAACGACATCCCGGTGCAGACGCCGCCCACGGGCTTCGACGCGTTGCGCACCCTCGCCGTGAGCCGCATCTACCTCGACAACTTCGATCACATCACCGCCTACTGGGTGGGCATGGGCATGAAGCTGGCGCAAGTGGCGTTGAGAGCTACGGCGCTACCGTTTGAAGAACTCAGGTAACCGGTCAGCGCGCTGGGCGATATGACAACCGATGCCGCCAATAGCCCGGCTGCCGTTTCCCGTGCGCAACGGCGATGATGAGGATGTAGTCGGCTTCGATGGTGTAGAGCACGGAGTAAGGAAACACGCGCACGAGGCAGCGCCGTACATCTTCCTCCAGCACGCGCCAGCGGTCAGGCGTGGCGACAATCTTCCGAATGGTCGTCCGAATCTCGCGCGCTAGACGTTTCCCGAGATTACGCCCGCGTTCCTTGTAGAAACGAACGGCCTCCTCGAACTCTAAAGCCGCTTCGGGATGGAACTCGTGCCTCACTTGGCCAGCAGGCGTTCGATGCGGCGGTAAACTTCGGTGGCGGGAACAGGCTTCACTTTGCCGGACCGCACTTCATCGCGACGGCGGAGGGCTTCGTCGGTCCACTGCTGTTCAAGGTCGGCATCTTCCAAACTGATGAGCAAGCGTTCGGCCAGAAAGGCGCGATCTTTCGCGGGAAGTTCCTCCACCGTTTCAGCAAGGTTTTTCAGCGCAGCAGTCATGGTTTGAGAATAATGCCGTCGTGGTTAAAAACAACCGCGATTTTCGACGCATTGGTTTGCGAGCGCTTCACTTGTCTCCGTCCCGCCTTCACTCTCGCCATGCTCCCGCTTTCACTTTGTTACAGCGCGGCAGGCGCGCACCGTCGCGGCAGGTCGTTTCGCGCGGTCGCGCCGTAACCGGAGGCAAAGGCGGACCGGAGCGGAATCTTTGTCGCCCGCGATTTTCCCCAAACCTCCAGCGCCCGTCGGGGCGTTGACTCGCCCGCGCCAGTGGGGCATTATTTGACTATGAGCACGCTGGCAGAAATCGAGAGGGCGGCGGAGAAATTGTCGCCGCAGCAGAAACAGCAGTTGATGCTCATCCTTGGTGCACAATTACGGGCGGAAACCAACGGTCACTCCCCTCGCAAGCTCCCGCCAACCGAGCGCGCGGCGGATTTGAAACGCTGGGCCGCCAGCCACGAACGCGGGCCGGGGTTGCCCGATTCCGCCATCGGACGTGACGCCATCTACGACTGATGGCCACTTATCTCGCCGACACGAATCTGTTGTTGCGACTCGCTGACCCAGCTTCACCGCAACATCCCATTGCAACCAATGCGCTCGCACGGTTGTTTCGCGAAGGCGACGAAGTGTTTCTCACGCCGCAAAATCTCATCGAGTTCTGGGCCGTCGCCACGCGCCCCGTGGATGCAAACGGTTTTGGCTGGAACAGCGAACGAACCGCGCAGGAAGTGACCGAACTGCAAGCGCGGTTTCCGTTGTTGCCGGATTCACCGGACATCTTCCCTCGCTGGCTGGAATTGGTGAAACAACTGCCCATTCATGGCAAGCGGGTCCACGACGCCCGTCTCGTCGCCGTGTTGCAAGCACACGCGGTTGCGCACTTGATCACTTTCAACACTTCAGATTTCGCAGCGTTTCCATCGCTTTCACTGGTTGATCCACGTTCCTTGGTTCAAGTTGCGGAACAGTGATTTCAACTCGGCGACTGCATCTGCGGCAATTGCGCGCGTTGCAGGACGAGACGCATGGCTACGTCGGCTTCG
>CAZNOE010000453.1:0-5337 GCA_964574525.1 uncultured Bifidobacteriaceae bacterium | reverse complement strand
CCAATACAATCAGTCATGATGAACCACGCCTGTTGGCCACCACCGTTTGACTCCATGCAAACCATCCGCTTCCTCCGGCGCGGCGCAGTCGTCGCGCTGGCCACGCTCGCTTCCGCCTCAATTTGTTCCGCCGCCGTATTTCTAGGCGATGCGCCGACCGCTCCCAAGGACGTCTCTGGTCTGCCGACTGGGCCGGGAATTCGAAGCGTCACCGGCCCATTCACGGTGAACACAGACTCGCGCGAGGAGGTGCGTTCATTTTACAACGCGGTTTACAAGTCCTCCGATGGCGTGCCGATGAACACGACGGCGAACGTAGCCGCTTGCACGCCCGGTACGAACGGCACGTTGTTCAAGGAAGCGGTGCTGCGGCGGATCAACTGGTTTCGGGGGATGGCCGGCGTGCCCGCCGGGGTAACGCTTAATGCGAGCGAGAACTCAAATGACCAGCAAGCGGCGGTGATCATGTCGGCGAACACGAATCTCAGCCATACGCCCCCGAGTACTTGGTTTTGCTGGACTGCCAGTGGGTCGAACGCGGCGAACAACTCGAACATCGCAATCGGCAACGCCGGGGCCGATGCGATCACGGCATACATCTGGGACTTCGGGGCGGGTAACAATATTGTGGGTCACCGGCGGTGGCTTCTTTACCCGCAGACGCAGGTGATGGGGACCGGTGACGTGCCGGATCAAGGCAACTTCAGCGCGGCGAATGCAACGTGGATCTTCGACGCTAATTACAACGGTCCTCGCCCTGTCACGCGCAAGCCCTACGTCGCCTGGCCGCCGGCGGGATACGTGCCGTATCAAGCCGTGTATCCGCAGTGGTCATTTGGGCTTTCAAATGTCAACCTGAGCGGCGCGAGCATCACCATGAGGAGCAACGGCGTGACGATAGCCGTGTCAAAGCAGACTTACGTGACCGGCGTTGGCGAGAACACGGTTGCCTGGGTGCCGGTGGGGCTGGATTATACCTCGGAAAACGCCGTGTTTCCGTTCAACGGGACCGATACGGTTTACACCATTGCCATCAGCAACATTGTTGGCTCGCCAAACTTCTATGTCTATAATGTGACGCTTTTCGATCCCGCGGTGCCGGGGGCGGATTATTTTCCGCCGACGATTTCCGGCCCGAGCCAGCCGGTGGTGGGACAAAATAACGCCTACACTTCCACGGCGGTGTCCAACGCCACCAGCTATGAGTGGCGTGTGACGCGGCCCAGTCCGTTCAACTTCACCGACGGCGCCGAATCCGGCTTGGGCAACTTCACCGTTAACGCGTCGGCGGGTTATTTGGTTCAGGATTCGAGCGTTCATGCCTCGGGGTCGTTTTCGTTTCACTTGGCGCATCCCAGCCCCGCGGATCAAATGATCACGCTCAACCAAGTCTTCGCTCCAAGAACCAACGGGACATTGACGGTGAAGAGCCGATTGGGGTGGGCTACCAGCGCGCAGGCGGCGCGAGTGCAAGTCTCGACCGATGGCGGCGTCGGTTGGCAAGATATTTACAGCCAGGTCGGGTCCGGTGGATCGGGGGAGCTGAGTTTTGTCACCCGTTCACTGCCGCTCGGCGCGTTTGCCAATAGAACCCTGCAGCTGCGGTTCAATTATACGGTTAACGGCGGCTATTTCCCTCAAACTGATCCCGGTGTGGGCTGGTATCTCGACGACATCGTAGTCACCAACGCGGAGGTCTGGTCACTGATCAGTACCAACACCACTCCAACGACGAACTTCACGTTCAACCCGTCGCAAGCCACGAATTACAACCTCAACGTCCGCGCCTACATCTTCACCGAGTTCCCGCTGGATTGGGGGCCGGTTAAATCCGTCGGGGCCACGACGAACGCGCCGCCTGTCATCACGCTGAGCAAACCGGTCATCACCAGCGGCCAGGTGCAGTTGGATTTCACCGTCACGTCCGGCTCGTCCGCCACGTTCAAGCTGCTGCAGGCCGATCAGGTTTCCGGACCGTGGACGACCAACGGGAGCGCGATACTGACGCCGAATGTTCCGGGCAGTTCGTACCGCTTCACGACCACTGTCGGGCCGGCGGTGCGGTTCTATCGTGTCCAGGCGCCGTAGCTAGTGGGGTAAGCCTCCGGCCAAGCCGGAGGCTTACCCCACACGCAGTCCCCAGCGCAGGTGGCGGCAAAGATGACCTTGCTGGAGAATTCTCTGGTGAAATTATTCTGACAATGATTACTATGTGAGGGTCGGCCGTCTTGGCAGTGCGCATAATGCAATGATTTTCATTCCGGCACGTCGTCTTCTGTTGCAGGCATTGGGTTGCCTGCTCTTGGGTCTCCTATCCAACACCGCTGTCCTCGCCGCCGGAGCGAAGGTTGATGCCAAATCGAAAGTGGATTTCAACCGCGACATCCGCCCGATTCTCTCGGACAACTGCTACGCCTGTCACGGTCCCGACTCCAACAAGCGCAAAGCCGGCTTGCGTTTCGACCTCAAGGAAGCCGCGTTGGCAAAACTTAAATCCGACAATTTTGCCATCGTTCCCGGCGACGCGGCGAAGAGCGCCTTGATCGAGCGCATCACGGCGACGAACGAGGATGACCGCATGCCGCCGCTCAAGACGGGCAAGCATCTCACCGGCGCGCAGATTGATTTGTTGCGGCGCTGGATTGTGCAGGGAGCGGAATGGAAACCACACTGGTCGTTCATCAAACCGGAACGTCCGCCACTGCCCGAAGTTAGAAACAAACGCTGGTCACGCGCGCCGATTGATCATTTCATCTTGGCGCGTTTGGAAAGGGATCGCCTCTCTCCATCCGGCGAGGCGGACAAAGCCACACTCATTCGCCGGGTAACGTTCGACCTCACGGGTCTGCCCCCGACACCTGAAGAAGTGGACGCGTATCTGGCCGACGACAGCGCGAATGCGTATGAGCGGGTCGTTGATCGTCTGCTCCAATCGCCGCGTTTCGGCGAGCACGAAGCGCGCTACTGGCTGGATGCGGTGCGTTACGGCGACACGCACGGGCTGCACTTGGACAATGAACGCTCGCTCTGGCCGTATCGGGATTGGGTCGTGGCGGCATTCAATCGCAATGAACCTTTCGATCAGTTCACAGTGGAACAGGTCGCGGGTGACCTGTTGCCCAACGCGACGCAGGGCCAGCAAGTCGCTTCGGGCTACAATCGCTGTAACGTCAGCACCAGTGAAGGCGGCGCGATTGACGAAGAGTTTTACGTGCGCTACGCCGTGGACCGCACGGAAACGACCGCCACGGTGTGGATGGGACTCACGGTCGGTTGCGCCGTGTGCCACGACCATAAGTTCGATCCGATCTCGCAGAAGGAGTTTTATCAGCTCTACGCATTTTTCAACAACGCCACTGAGAAGGCGATGGACGGCAACGCACTGCTGCCGCCGCCAACGATCAAGCTCCCCACGCCGGAACAGAAGGCCAAGCTCGCACAGCTCAACGAAGCCATCGCGCCCGTGGAAAAGCGCATTCGCGAGGCGGCGGCGAAAATCGAATACGCCGAACCGCCACACAAACCCGCGGCCAAGGAGCGCAGCGATTTCGTGTGGGTCGAAGACGAATTCCCGAAAGACGCCAAAGTGGAAGCCAACGGAGCGGCGCTACGCTGGATCGAAGGAGAGCAGGTTTACAGCGGCAAACGGGCGCTGGCCCGCACCGACACCGGCCTGGCTCAGGATTTTTTTACCAAAGCATCGCAACCGCTGTTGGTCGGCAAGCAGGATACATTCTTCGCCTATGCCTATATTGATCCGACCAACAAACCCAAAGCGATCATGCTCCAGTTTCACACAACCGACTGGCTACATCGCGCGAATTGGGGCGACGAAGATGCGATTGTTTACGGCGAGAAAGGCACGACGACCAAGCTCCCGATGGGCGAGTTGCCCAGAGCCGGCGAATGGGTGCGATTGGAAGTGGACGTGGCGAAGCTCGGGCTGCTGCCAGGTACGAAGATTGACGGCTTCGCCTTTACGCAATTCAGCGGGACAGTTTACTGGGATAAGGCGGGCATTCTCACCGCCACGTCGCAGGAAGATCTTTCAGGCGTCTCGCTGCTCGCGTGGGAACAGCAGGAGGCCGCCAAGGCGAAATCGGATTTGCCGGGAGACCTGCGGGAAGCAATCAAGCTCGCGGCGAAGCGACGCACGCCCGAGCAGAAAAAACTCATCCACGAATACTACATCGCCAACGTTTATGAACCTGAGCGCGCGACGTTCGAACCGATGCTCAAGGAAATCGCCGCTCTCCGTAAGCAGCGCGACGAGTTGGATAATTCACTCCCCGCCACGATGGTGATGCTGGAATTGGAAAAGCCGCGCGAAGCCTTCATCCTCAAGCGCGGCCAATACGACCAGCGTGGCGATCCCGTGCCACGCGGTGTGCCGAGCGTGCTCCCGCCGCTGCCGCCAGGTCAGACGACCAATCGCCTCGACTTCGCGCGCTGGCTCGTTAACCCGGAGCATCCGCTGACCGCCCGCGTCACCGTGAATCGCTTCTGGCAACAATTCTTTGGCACCGGCCTGGTGAAAACCGCCGCCGACTTTGGCGCGCAAGGGGAATGGCCGTCGCATCCGGAATTACTGGACTGGCTCGCTACCGAATTCATGCACAGTGGTTGGGACGTGAAACATCTGCTGCGATTGATCGTCACATCCGCGACGTACCGTCAAAGTTCAGGCGTGACAGCAGAACTCCTGCGCGCTGATCCGCAAAACCGTTTGCTGACGCGCGGGCCGCGCTTCCGGCTCGACGCGGAACAAATTCGGGACAATGCGCTTTACGTTAGCGGGCTGTTGGTCGAGAAAATGGGGGGTCGCAGCGTGCGGCCCTATCAGCCTTCCGGCATCTGGGAGGCCGTGGGCTACACGACCAGCAATACCGCCAAGTTCACCCAGGACCACGGCGACGCGCTGTATCGCCGCAGCCTCTACACCTTTTGGAAACGCACCGCTCCGCCGCCCTACCTCACCACGTTCGACGCGCCCTCGCGTGAAAAATACTGTGTCCGCCGCGAGCGCACCGACACACCGTTGCAGGCCCTGATCACGATGAACGACCCGGCTTATGTCGAGGCCGCGCGCCATCTCAGCGAGCGAATGATTCAGCACGACAAAGACGCAAACGACCGGCTGGATTTTGGTTTCCGCCTCGTGACCGCACGCCCTCCGTCCGGCAGCGAAAGGGCGGTGCTGAGAGAACTGTTAAAGAAATACCTCGCGAAGTATGAGAAGGACAACGAGGCTGCAAAAAAGTTGATCTCCGTCGGCGAATCGCCAGTAAACGAAAAGTTGAATCCATCCGAACTCGCCGCCTACACGATGGTCGCGAG
>CAZNOE010000452.1:0-5343 GCA_964574525.1 uncultured Bifidobacteriaceae bacterium | reverse complement strand
CGGCAGCGCATGACGGCGCACACGCATCAGTCCACGACACCGTTGCGGGAATCATCCTCAGGATGCAGCGCGAGTTGAGCAGCGATCAACTCGTCGGGTTGACCGTGCCCAAGGTGGAGGCGTTTTTGACGGCGCAGGAACGCGAGGTTCTCGGCATGGCGCACATTCGCTTCCGCGTGAACGCGCCGGTCGTTGTGACGATTCTGCGCGACACCAACCTGGTCAACGAACCGTTCTGGCTGCGCGAACGGGGATTCAAAGCCACCGGGGCGAAGGTTCAGCTTTCCAATCGCGGATTTGACACTTGGGAGAAGGCGTTTCCCGCCGGTGAAATCGGCCTGGGCATCCACAATCTCACCGGGAGTGGGACGCATTACCTTGTGCTGTTACGTCCGCAGCAGGAGGGCGACGCGGTCAAGGTCACTGATCTTTACCCTGCGCATCTCCGCACGGCGACGTTCGTCGCTGGGGTCGAGCCGTTCGTTGATCAAGACCTGCGTCTCAAGACTGTGCCATCCACGCTGGAAGGCCATTTACTCATTCAAACTGACTCTGACAGCGAAGAGGATGCGCGGCTCGTCAATCTTTTCAGCAAGACTCAATATCCGGCGCCCGATCGCGCCGATCATGTCGTGCTCACGTGGAGCGGCGACCCGCGCACCACCCAAACCATTCAGTGGCGGACCTCCGTTCGGATCAAGCGCGGGATGATTCGTTTCCAACCGATGGCGGCGGGTGACGTGCAAGGGGGACTCCTTCCCATGGACCAACCCACCCCCAACCCCTCCCAGGAGGGGAGCAGAACAGCAGACACCCACCGGCAGTTCCCCTCCTTGGAGGGGTCAGGGGTGGGTTCAGGCGGACTCAGCGGGACCGTGGGCGGGAGCATTTTCTCCAAGCCACGCTTCAAACGCGCCGTAACAGAACAGCTTTCCACGCCGACGCTGGTTAACGATCCGGTGATCCATCGCCACACCGTCGCCCTTCGAGGTCTTAAGCCGGCGACGGCTTACGTGTATTCCGTAGGCGATGGCTCGGCCAGCGGTTGGACGGAGCCCGCCGAGTTCACCACGGCGCCGGCCAGCGCGGTGCCGTTTTCGTTCATCTACATGGGCGACGCGCAGAATGGACTGGATCGCTGGGGCGTGCTCTTGCACAACGCCTTTCGCGCGCGGCCGGACGCGGCGTTTTACTTGATGGCCGGCGACCTGGTGAATCGCGGGGCCGAGCGCTGGGATTGGGATAGTTTCTTCGAGAATGCCAAAGGCGTATTCGACCGGCGTCAACTTGTTCCGGTGCTGGGCAACCACGAGTATCAAGGTGGTTCTGAACCGAAACTCTACCTGGCCCACTTCGCGTTGCCGCGAAACGGACCACGGAACTTCCCGCCGGAGCGCGCCTATGCTTTCGAATACAGCAACGCGAAGTTCATTATCCTCGATTCCAATCTGGAGGCCGCGAAGCAAACCGCTTGGCTGGAGAAGCAACTTGCCAGCACGAAGGCCGTGTGGAAATTCGTCAGCTATCATCACCCGGCTTACTCGTCGGGGGGCAACCGCGACAATCCTGACGTGCGCAACCTCTGGACGCCGATCTTCGACAAGTATCACGTGGACCTCGCCCTCCAGGGACACGACCACGCTTATTTGCGAACGTATCCCATGCGCGGACAACAGCGCGTCGCGACCGCCAAGGATGGAACCGTTTACATCATTTCCGTTTCGGGAACGAAGCATTACGAACAAGCGCAGCACGATTACACTGAAGTAGGGTTGACCAAACTTTCTACCTACCAGGTGCTCGACATCCAGATTTCCGGCAATCGGCTGGTCTATCGCGCCCACGATGTTGACGGCAAAGTGCGCGATGAGTTTGTGATTGAAAAATAGCCCAACGCCTCCACGTTAGACCGACGAAGCCCATGTTAACTCAGACTCAGACTCAGACTCAGACTTCGCCGCCGCCGGCCCGCGTTGTTCGGGCATTTTTCAGTTGGCGCTTGTTCGTGGCCGCCATCTTAACGCTCTGTCGGCTCCTCGCTATTGGCGCACCCGTTCAACCGGCGCCGGACAAGCTCGTCGTGCTCACGTTCGACGACGCGGTGAAATCGCATCGCACCTTCGTCGCGCCGTTGCTGAAGGAACTGGGTTTCGGCGCCACGTTCTTCGTGACGCACAAGTGGATGGACGACCGCACCAACTTCATGACGTGGGAGGACATTTCCGAAATTCACCAGATGGGTTTTGAGATCGGCAATCACAGTTGGACGCATTCGGACTTTTCTCAGCCGAAAAACGCCGCGCGCCTGAAGGGAGAACTTGCTTTGGTTGATCGCGAACTCGGCCAGACCAAAGCCAAAGTGCCGCGCCCGCAGAGCTTCGCCTATTGCGGCAACACGTTCGGACCGGAAGCCGTGCAGCGGCTCGCCGAACTTGGTTACAAGTTCGCCCGCCGCGGCGAGCAACCGGAAGCCCGCTACGCCACACTGGAGATTGGCGCGACCTACGATCCCAAGCGCCATCATCCGCTCCTAATCCCGACAACGGGCGACGCGTATCCGATCTGGACGCTCGAACATTTCAAGACTGTCGCGGCCCGCGCGACGAACGGGCAAATTGTTGTGCTGCAATTTCACGGTGTGCCGGACGTGGCGCATCCCTGGGTGCATACACCGCCCGAGCGTTTCCGCGAATACATGGCGTATCTCAAGGAAAACAATTTCCGCTGTATCGCCGTGCGCGACCTCGAGCCGTTCATTGACCGTGGCAATCTCCCCGCCGATCCGCTGCTGAAGGTGCGACAGCCACAGCGCCCACCCGAACGCCTCGCGCTGCCGGTGGAAATGGAAGCGACGCGACGCGACCTGCGGTTCTGGCTGGAGAACATGCTTGTTTATCACCGATTCACTTCGGACGAAGTTGCGCGCGTTTGCGGCTGGAGTGCTGACGAAGTGCAAAGGAAGGCCGCCGAATTGCACATCAGTCGCGACGCGACTCCGGAGAAGCTGGCGAACGGTCAGGTTCGCGTGTTGCCCTATCCGGGTGGCCGCGAAGTGCGGCGCGGCTTCACTGATGGAAACATTGATTTTCAGCGCGGAACAAAAGCCAGTATATTTCTGCCGTGGGACGCGACGAGCTACGTCGTCGTGGATTTGCCGGAAGCGATCTTCAGCCAGAACCGGCTGATTTTTCTCGCCCACACTCACATCCCGACCATCTGGGACGAGCAGAATCTTTTTCTCGATAACATTGACTGGACGCGCTCGCCCCGTGAAATACCCAGTCCCGATGCTTTGGGTCAGAGGACAGATGTTATTTCACGGGGCGAGCCGGACGGCGGCTTGCGTTACGAACGCGTTTTGCCGAACAAGGTCGCCTTCGGCGCGTCAATCCAGCCGAAGCCAGGCAGCGTGGAAATGGAATTGTGGCTGCGCAACGGATCGGATCAAGCTTTGCCCGGCCTGCGCACACAAATCTGCGGACATTTGAAAGGTGCGCCGGAATTCAACGAGAAGACGACGACGAACAAGATTTTTCGCGCTCCGTCCGTAGCCGTTCACTCGGTTGGTGGTGACCGTTGGATCATTACGACATGGGAACGCTGCGGGCGCGCGTGGGGGCAGCCGTTGGTGCCCTGCATCCACGCGGATCCCGTTTTGCAGGATTGCCCGCCGGGCGAGACAGTGCGCGTGCGCGGGCGACTGTGGTTTTACGAAGGAAAGGACATTGAGCAGGAACTGGAACGGGCCAAGGCTCTTTTTCGATAACGAGGGACGAGGTTGGGAGAGACCGGAAACGAACAGCAGACTGTAATCGCTGCCGCAAGTCGGATTCAAATCCGCGCTTCTCGCTGCGGCTCTTATTGACGCTTGAGCCGAGCCGGCTGAAAGACCACGCTCCCCATCAACTGAAGCTGAATCGAATATGAAAACCAGCATGCTCACCCGCCGACAATTCACACGCACGCTGCTCGTTGCTGCATGGGCGACAGGTGTCGCGCCAGCCTTCCTGCGCGGGCAGAACCTGAACAACAAACTCAACATCGCGATCATTGGCGCAGGCGGACGCGGTGGCGGCAACCTGGAATCCGTTGCTTCGGAAAACATTGTTGCCTTGTGCGACGTCAACGGAAAGAACCTGGACAACGCCGCGGCAAAATTTCCGCAAGCGCGCAAGTTTGCGGATTTCCGCAAGGTCTTTGATCACGCGAAGGAATTTGACGCAGTCGTCGTCAGCACGTGCGAACACACGCACGCATTCGCCACCATGCTCGCGCTCAAGCATGGCAAACACGTCTATTGCGAAAAGCCGCTCACCTACAACATCTGGGAAGCGCGGCAGATTCGCGAAGCGGCGGCCAAGGCCAAGGTCGCCACGCAAATGGGCATTCAGATCCATGCGACGGAGAATTACCGCCAGGTGGTCGAACTCGTACAAAGCGGCATCATCGGGCCCGTTGGCGAGGCGCATGTGTGGGTCTCGCGGGCGTGGGGTTGGCAGAGCGAAGCGGACGCCAAGCGGCACAAGGACATTGTCTGGGTCGTCGAGCGACCGACAGAATCTCAGCCCGTGCCCGAAGGATTGGATTGGGACCTCTGGCTAGGCCCGGCCCCGACGCGACCGTTCCACTCCGTCTATTTTCCCGGGCCAAAATGGTATCGCTGGTGGGACTTCGGCAACGGCACAATGAGCGACCTCGGCAGCCATTGGAACGATCTCCCATTCTGGGCGCTCAAGCTGCAAGCCCCGCTCACCGTCGAAGCGAGCGGCCCGCCGCCGCATCCGGAAATCGCGTCCGCCACCATGAGCGCTACCTACGAATACGGCGCACGCGGCGATCTCCCGCCAGTCAAGCTCACGTGGCATCAAGGCGAGAGCAAACCGGAGATCTGGAAAACCGGCGGCATTCCCCAATGGGACAGCGCCTGCCTGTTCATCGGCAGCAAGGGCATGATCCTGTCCGACTACTTCAAGCACATGCTGCTGCCGGAAAAAGAATTTGCCGGATTCCAGCGACTCGCTCCAACGATCGCGCGTTCGCCCGGCCATCACGAGGAATGGTTGCTCGCCTGCAAAACCGGCAAGCCCACCAGTGCCAACTTCGAGTATTCAGGTTGGCTGACCGAAGCCAACCACTTGGGGAACGTGGCGTATCGAGTCGGGAAGAAGTTGCAGTGGGATCCGAAGAAGCTGAAAGCGACCAACGTGTCCGAGGCGGACCGGTTCATTCGCCGTAGCTACCGCAAGGGATGGAAACTGTAGCGACTACGGCGCGACGCCGACTCGATAGAACAATGAACCGGGGCTGATCGCGTTCGTGTCCGTGTAACTGGTCGTCGTGCCA
>CAZNOE010000451.1:0-5344 GCA_964574525.1 uncultured Bifidobacteriaceae bacterium | reverse complement strand
GGCGGGTTGTGGGAATTCCCCGGCGGTAAGCGTGAGGCGGGCGAAACCTTCGAGCAATGCGTCGCGCGCGAGTTGCAGGAGGAATTGGGAATCAACGTGACCGTGGGTGCTTTGTTCGAGAGCATCACACACGAATATCCGGAAAAGGCGGTCCACCTGAAGTTTTTCGTGTGCCGGCTCGAAGCCGGTGAACCGCGGCCAATCGGTTGCGCCTCGCTCAAGTGGGTGGACAAATCGGAAATGAAAGGGTGCGATTTCCCAGCGGCTGATGCGCGGTTATTGGAAGAATTGCAGCAGAATCTCGAGCTTTGGAACGAACAGTAAAGTGGGTGGTGAGTAGAGCGATTTTTGCCGCCTGAGTCCCGGGCGCCCCGTCGCGCTACGCTTTCGCGTAGGACTCATCGATCACTTGTCGGAAATTATTCTCGCCGACCTTGACGATCTCCAGTTCGCGTCGCGCGCTCTCCTCCGAATCGCTGGCGTGAGCGGCGTTGACCATGATGCTCTGTCCGAATTCGCGGCGGATCGAGCCAGGCGGGGCTTTTGAGGGATCCGTCGGTCCGAGCACGTCGCGAATCTTCGAGACCGCCCCCACGCCTTCATAGACCAGCGCGATGCACTTCTCCGATCCAGGCCGGGTGAGTTCTTCGGGCGAACATTCGGACGGCGCGCGTCCCGCCATGAAGCGGACGATATTCTCGAACTGATTATCGCCGAACACCGGCCCCAGAATCTCCGCCAGTTGTTTTTCCTGGGCGGGCGGCACATTGAAACCGAGTTCCTTCTCGATGGCCGCCTTGGCTTTGGCCGCGATCATGTCCTTGAGCTTGTTCCGCAAAACCTCCCGCACGGGACCATAGAAATCCAAGGCATCGGCGACGCTCATGCGCAGGACCTTGATGCCGACAATGAACAGGCCCGTGCGCGAAAAGAAATCAATCACGTTGCCCGGTCGTCCCGTCGCGAAGCGGAAATTGTCCGGCTTGATCAACACCAGCGTGCGTTCCGGCGTTTCGCCTGGCTGATAGGCGATGACATTTTCGAGCACGCCCCCGTCCCGGTCCGAGTAATCGGCCCAAAGCTTCAGTTTGGTTTGTGCTTCCTCCGGAGTTGGGGCGGCCAAAACGGCCGGCTCGAAGTAACGCACCTGGCCGTTTTCATCCGTGATCATGTCGCCGTACGTGTCGCGGATGGTCTCGCCCACGCGCCGGTCTGTTCCAAGATTGCCGACGACTGAACGGACTTTGCGGACGGCGTCCTCGCCTTTGAAAAGCAGAACCATCACGCGGCGGCGGCGGCTGGTCTTCGGGTCGGGCGAAAGGTTCTGGAGGATGTAATTGTAGATGAGTTCCTGAATGCGGCGATCTTGAGGATCGTTGGCCGAGACGATGGCATCCGAGTATTTCTTCACGAGCTCGGC
Source organism: uncultured Bifidobacteriaceae bacterium (assembly GCA_964574525.1). GTDB lineage: Bacteria > Verrucomicrobiota > Verrucomicrobiia > Limisphaerales > JADLHS01 > WYBW01. The sequence goes on along the minus strand of CAZNOE010000451.1, from coordinate 3,924 downwards.
GCTGGGGCCAAACAAGCGGGCAGCTACAAGGTCCAGGCCCGTTCTTGAAATCAGACGGCTCAGAATGCCGCCCGTGCGGGATTTATGCAGCGAGTACGGTGTGATGATGACGTAAGCGAGTTGCTGCGGCATAATCAACTGGCTGACGGAGGTGTGGCCGGGGCTGCGGGGGTGGATGGGGCAGGTGCAGCGGCTTTACCACCCAGGATTTTGAACATGACGGTGCCGCAGGTCGGGCACTTGCCTTTAATGGCTTTGCGCCCGTTCTTCATCACTTCTTCCACACCCTCGACGATCTCTTTCTTCGCTTTGCACTTAACGCAATATCCTTCAGGCATATCAAGCTCCTGTGGTCGTGCTACGGTCAAAACGCTTCATGCGTTTCACGGTTGCGGCCACAGCTTACGGGCCGTCGGTAACGAGCGTCAACTGGAAAGCCGACCTTCGGATGCGGCCCAAAGCTGCGCGTAACGCCCTGCAAATGAGAAGACTGCGAATGTTGGCGCGGGAAGAATGGGCGTGCCTTCGGCGGGTTCCGCCTGTCCCAAGCTACGATGCCGACCCTGGCGAAAGTGCCCGCAACGAAGTCTTAAGAATCTTGCCCGTGGCATTCCGCGGCAGGGCCGGCAACAGGATCACCTTCCGTGGCACTTTGTAATCCGCCAGTTTGCTCCTCACGAATTGCAGGAGCGCCCGCCCATCCAGCGCCACGCCCTCGTTTGCCGCCACAAACGCAATCGGCTGCTCGCCCTTGCGCGCATCCGGCACGCCGATCACCGCCGCCTCCTTCACGCCGGGGAACTGGTAAATGATTTCTTCTATCTCGCGCGGATAAACGTTGATGCCATTGACCAGCAACATGTCCTTCTTGCGGTCGGTGATGTAATAATAACCGTCGGCATCGCGATAACCAATGTCCCCGGTCAACAACCAGCCGTTGCGGATCGCCTTTTTTGTTTCCTCCGGTTTGTTCCAGTAACCCATCATCACATTTCCGCCGCGCACACAGATTTCGCCCACTTCAGTCGCACCCAGCGTCCGCCCGTCATCATCCTGCACGCTGACCTCCACGTGCGGAATCGGCAACCCGATCGAACCGGGCTTGTGCGTGCCGTGCAGCGGATTCTTCGTCACCACCGGGCTGGCTTCACTCAATCCGTAGCCCTCAATGAGCGGAATTTTGAACTTTGCCTCAAAACCCTTGAGCACCTCCATGGGCAAAGGCGCTGAACCGCTGACGCACAGCCGGAACGGCAGTGGGCTGGGCACGGACGGATGCACCAGCGCTCGATAAAACGGCGGAATGGCGGGCAGGAGCGTTGCCTGGCGTTGGCAGATTTCCTTGAGAATGTGGTGCGGCTGTTGGAGCGATTTCACCAACACCAGTGATCCTCCCACCAACAGCGGCAGCAGCAGCCCTACTGTCAGCATGTAAGTATGAAACAGCGGCAGCAACACTGCGATGCGATCCTGATCCACCGTCTCCAGCACAATCCGGCAACTCTCCACGTTGTGCAGCAGGTTGCCGTGCGACAGCATTGCGCCTTTGGGACGGCCGGTCGTGCCGGACGTGTAGATAATGACCGCCAGGTCCGATTCGCTTTGCGAATTCTGGATTGCCGGTTGGCGTTTGGCCGCGCCGCCGCCGCCCGCACCTGCCGCCGGAAAATCCTCCGCCTTGAAAAGCTTCAGCGCCGGTCGCGCCGCGGCGAGCGCCGCGAAATGCGCCGCCAGTTCCTCGTCCGTGATCACCACGTCAATGCCCGCGTCCTGCAAAATGTAATTCACCTCGGCCGGCTTGAGAAAATTATTGATCGGCACCGCCACCGCTCCCGCCTCCAGAATTCCGAACAACGCCGGAACGAACTCGGGCCGGTTCTTCAGCCATAGCCCAACGCGGTCGCCGGGTTTCACGGCGTAACTTTCGACGAGTTGTTTCGCCACCGCGAGGGACTGCTGCAGGAGCGTCGCGTAAGTGAATTCCTGTTCGCCCCAGTACAAGGCGATCTTGTCGGGTCGTTTCTGCACGGAAGCGAGGAACGCGCTGGCGAGGTTCATTGCGGAAAGTTTATGACTGGAGATGGGCCGTGGCAAGTTGCCAGTGAAGGTTAAGGTGAAACGAAATGTGGGAAATGCACTGCTCTCACCTGACACGTGACACCTGACCCTCCGCACTCTTATACTTTTCCCGGTGATTGATACGAACGAGACGCTCGCCGGCTTCCTTCCGACCGTCCGCGCCGCGGACTGGATCGCGGTGGACACTGAGGCCGACAGCTTGCACGCGTATCCCGAGAAAGTTTGTCTCATCCAGATCAGCACCGCGGCGGGTGACAAGCTCATTGACCCTTTGGCCCGCATCAACCTCGATGCCTTGCTCGACGCTCTCACCGCCCACGCCCTCATCATGCACGGCGCGGACTACGATTTGCGCCTCTTGCGCAAACATCATGAATTCGTCCCCGGCGCCGTTTTCGATACGATGCTCGCCGCTCGGCTGCTCGGCCTCCGCCAATTCGGCTTGAGCCATCTCGTGGAGCACTATCTCGGCGTGAAACTCGAGAAAGGTTCCCAGAAAGCCAACTGGGCGCGCCGCCCGCTCACCGAACGCATGGAACGTTACGCCCGCGATGACACCCACTACCTCAAGCCCCTCGCCGACAAGCTCAAGGTCGAACTCGAGCACAAAGGCCGCCTCGCCTGGCACCAGGAAGCCTGCGCCCGCCTCATTGACGAATCCACTCGCCTGCGCCCCGCCGATCTCGATTCCGTCTGGCGCGTCAAAGGCAGCCATGCTCTCCCGCGTCCCGCCCTCGCCATCCTCCGCGAACTTTGGCGCTGGCGCGAAACCGAAGCCGTCGCCGCCAACCGCCCGCCCTTCTTTATCCTCAGCCACGAACTCCTGGTTGACATGGCCGCCGCGGCCGCGACCCATCGTCCCGTCGAACCCCTCGTGCCCCGGCACCTCACTCCGCGCCGCCGGGAAGGTCTCGCGCGAACCATCAAACATGCGCTCGAAATCTCCACGGACGCCCACCCCGAACTTCTCATTCGCCACAGCCGTCGTCCATCGGAAGCCGAGCGCCGCCGCTACGAAGGACTCGAGAAGCGCCGCGACGCCCGCGCCGGACAGCTCGGCATCGACCCCACCCTCATCGCCAGCCGCGCCACCCTCGGCGAACTGGCGCGCAATTGGGACAAGCACGCGCCTGAGTTGATGATCTGGCAGCGGGAGTTGTTGCAGCCGTAGGCTGCTGCAAACAACCGCCCCCCAGTCTTGACTCCGCCGCCCAAGACGATAAGGTGAAGCTGGCTTTCAAAAGGTGACTATGAAACCGTCTCATTTTGGCCGTCTCGCCGTCGTCGTTGCATGCACGACACTCACTTCGCGGGCAGTGGTGCGCTACGTGGATGTGAACAGCACCAACGCAACGCCGCCTTTTACCAACTGGTCCAGCGCCGCAGTGACGATTCAGGACGCAATTGATGCGGCTGACCCTGGAGACGAGATTCTGGTGACAAACGGGATCTACGCCACCGGCGGGCGAGCCGTGGGGACAAATCTGTTAGTCAACCGCGTGGCCGTGGTCAAGCCGGTGACGGTGCGGAGCGTCAATGGCCCGCAGTTCTCGGTGGTCCACGGGCGACAAATAGGCAGCGCGATTCGGTGCGTGTATCTTACCAACGGGGCCAGCCTGTTCGGTTTCACATTGACGAATGGCGCCACACTCTCTTTGTATGACGTCAGTCAACGCTTAGCGAGCGGCGCCGCGGTATGGTGCGAATCGAAGGATGCTGTGGTGTCCAACTGCGTCATGGTGGCTAACTCAGCCAGACAGCAAGGCGGCGGGGCATATCAGGGCACGCTGTACCGTGTTGACTCACGGCAAAATGTTACCGAAGGCGGGAGCCGTTAGAGCTTCG
>CAZNOE010000450.1:0-5346 GCA_964574525.1 uncultured Bifidobacteriaceae bacterium | reverse complement strand
TCGCGCGCCGGGTTGATGGCGTAACCCGTCGGCCCGCCGAGCGACAAGCCGATGGCGCAAACTAACACGCCCACGAGAAACGGCGCCAAGCCGGTTTCAAAGCCGGAGTTGGGCACGAGATTCTTCGGCGAAAGAATCGCGAGCACGCCCAACACCAGCACCGCGGCTCCGATAATTTCAGTCAGGAGGTTCTGCGCGGGCTTGCGCACCGCCGGGCCGGTGCAGAAGACGGCCAGCTTCGCGCCTTTGTCTTCCGTTATGCCCCAATGCGGCAGATACGCCAGCCACACGATCACGGCACCAAGAAAAGCACCGATCATTTGCGCGGTCACATAGACGGGCACGTCGCTCCACGCGAATTTGCCAATCGCCGCCAGCCCCACCGTGACCGCTGGATTCAGATGCGCGCCGCTGATCGAGTTGACAGCGTAAACCGCAACCGCGACTCCCAGTCCCCATCCCGTAGCGATGACCATCCAGCCGGAGTTTTGGCCCTTGGATTTGTTGAGCAACACATTGGCAACGACGCCGTCGCCGAAGATGATGAGGAGCATCGTGCCGAAAAGTTCTGCAAGAAATGGACTCATACCGGTTGCGTTGGGTGAACTGTTGCGGCGCAGGCTAAACACAGGCCGCCGAGAGTCCAATAAAAATGCTGAGCTCCAAATGCGGCGGATCAATGAGGCAATCGTAGAGCGAGAATCCCTATTCGCCTCACAGAAGCTTGCGCCACTGGATTTGCCGGAACGGCGCCGACGAGGAGGACGAGCACGAGGACGATCCCTCATCGCCGTCTTCTAGGTCAGTGCTCAGACCAGTCTATTTTTCCAGCAGGTCAACTTCACCCACCCATTCAGCCGGCGGCGGATGACGGATCAATTCCTCAATCTGCTTCAGATAGAAATTAGACGGGCCGTCTCCAGGTTTCAACTCAAGCGTGCGCCGGAACTCTGCCGCCGCTTCCTCGAACAGTTTTCGCTGGAATTGATGAAGCGCCCGGGCGAACGCCTCACGCCACGGCCTTGTGCTGGCTTCGTCCTCCAATGTGCCGATCAGTTCGTAGATTTCGACCACCTGATCGAAGCCTTTGAACTTGAAATGGCCGACCAGCCGCCCAACCAGCCGCCCCTCAACTGATTTCTGAATGTCGCGTGTGGCGAGAATGTTTGTGCCGAGTTGCTTGTTGAGTCCTTCCAGGCGGGAGGCCATGTTCACGCTTTCACCCATGGCTGTGTAATCGAAATGCGTCGAGCTGCCGATGTTGCCGACGCAGACCACACCCGTGTGCAAACCGACGCGCGTGCGGAGCGGCAGGCTGCGGCGCTCGGCGTCGAATTGCACCAACCGCTCATTGAGCAGCAACCCGGCGCGACAGGCGCGCTCCTGATGGTCCGTTTGTTCCTCGGGCGCGTTCCAGATGGCGAAGATGGCATCGCCGATCAGATTCATCACCGTGCCGTCGGTTTCGTGGACGCAGCCGATGGCGGCCTCGTAATAATTGTTGAGCAGCTTGACCAGATCGTCCGCGTCCATGCGCTCTGAGATCTTGGAAAAATTCGCGATGTCGCTGAAGAGGATGCTGACAGTTTTTTGTTCCCCGCCGGGTTTGAGCAGATCGGGTTGTTTCAGAATCCGCTTCACCTGCGCCGGCGAGAGATAGAGCGCCAGCGAAGTCTCCAGGAGTTTCGTTTCCATGTAGGTCCTGATGGAGTGGAACAGATACGCCCAGCCCAGCGCCAGCGGCGTCTGCGCGGCCACGACGATCATCCATGGAAACCACACATTGAAGCGCGCGGACACAAAGATAGCGAGACCAGCACAGACCAACGCGGCCAACAGCGCGATGCTGGTCGCGGCGAGCGGGCGGAAGAGGCTGAGTCCGTAACCCAACAGCGCGCCGGAAAGCGCGATCACCAGGATTTCCACCAATGTCGGCAACCGGCTCAACCAATCCTGCCGGACCAAATTGCTGAAGGTGAGCGCGTGGATTTCGACACCGAACGGGAAGTGTCCGGTGAGCCACGTCCAAGGATAACGGAACTGTTCCTTCTCTTCACCAGTGTAGCCCGCCACCTCGCCGGAGCCGACGAAAACAACTTTGTTACTGAATGAAAAGCCCGCCAACAGCGGCTTGCCCGACACAACATCGGAATATGAAATCCCCTGAAATGGCTCGCGTGAGTAGTAATTGAGCCAGCGTTCGCTCCCGCGACTCTCAGGATGCTTCGCCGCTTCAGCGCCCCATAACTCCGCCGCCTTCCACGCCAGGCTCGGCACCTGTTCCGTTCCGGGATGATGCAACCGTGCGGCGAAATCGCTGTCGCGATGGATTTGCGTGAGACCCCATCCGGCAGCCGCGTCGCGCAGCAGGTCAATCGGCGGCCAGACCATGGAACTCGGAATTTGCAGGTGACGGTCCTGGTGATACTGCGCGCCGAGGACGACGCGGCCAAACTCTCGCATAGCTCGGGCAAAGTCTCTTTCCCCGTCGGTATTTGGACGTTTCGGATCAATGAACAGGACATCAAACACGACCAGCGTTGCGCCCTCTGCTTGTAGCCGGCGGAGGAGCTTGGCATGCACACCACGATCAAATTCCGAAGGGGCTTGCCCCAACTCCGCGTAGGATTTCTCGTCGAGATAAACGAGCACGACGTCGTCAATGTGTTTCTCCGCGCGCAGCAGGAACGGCAGATCGTAACTCCAATCGCGAAGCCCCTTGCCGACCGGCAGGATCAGCAAAGAAACACCGACCGCCGTGGCCAGTGTGGCGCCAACCAGGCCGCCGAACCAAGGTTGCTGGAAGTGTTTTTTAATGTTTTCGCTGAACAGACGCACGATCAATTCGCATCGGCAGAGTCACGCGCGCGACCATTAAAGACAAGGCTTAAGGCCTTCTCTGCTTGTCAAGCGCCCCGCCAGACAGTGCTCCCAAACAGAACCCTCAATCCGGCAGCCAAACAGCGCGATAGAAAGCTGCGGGTTGGTTGGTAGCTGGGATTGGCGAGACCAGATTGAACCCGTTGGAAAGGATCGAGTTGGTGCTCACTGGCACCCACGGTCCAATCGCCAGTGAGTCTCGCCGCTCAATCCGATACACCGTTCCTGTCGTTCCCGTGATCCCGACACCCGAACCATTTGCCACCATCACCGGGTTCGTCACCGTGTAAAAGCCAACGCCCGGCAGGATATGTCCCGGCAAGACCGCTGTTGTCTGGTTCGTCGGCAAGTCCCATCCTGCGATGGGTTTGAACTGCACGGCAAAAGCGTTCGTTGTCAACACGACCCGCGTGTAGTTAATCGCGGTCGAATAGTTCACATCTCCAACCAGTCGCCAGGCCGCACCCGCCTGAACCGCTGCGGGCGGCGCCAACCGAAATTGCACATAGCCAGGATGGCTGGCGTTAATGGCCTGGCTTGGGATGAACGTTATCACCCCGCCGCCGGTGTAGTTCGTCCCGCTCCCGGCGTCGCTTTGCGCCACCGTGATGAGATTCACCACCGCGCTGTCGATCGCTCGCACCACTGACGCATACGGCTGCGCACCGCTGAACAACGTTCCCAGATACACCGCCGCCGGATAGTAGTATCCGTTCAACTGCACGTAGAGCGGCCCGCCGCTGTTGCCCGGATAACTCAGGAACCAAGGTGCAACGTAAACCTCTTGCTGACCCGGTACCGGATCGGTGGCCAGACTGAGCGGATACGGTTGCGGGTCGGTCTGATACATCTTACCCGCCGAGATAACCGTGCCGAACTGCGAACCGTCCACTGGATAACCCACCAACATCTTGAGCGACGTGCTCGACAGCCACGTATTCGGCACCGCATCCGAGGGCAGATAACCGCCGTGCCCACCTCCCGCCACTGGCAGCAGGAAATAGAGTGCCGCCACATCCAGGTTGCGCGATGGCGGCGTGGACTGCTCGGGCGAATAACCGCTCGCCAAATCGTTGGTGCGCTGCGCCGCGTAGCCACTGAGCACATAAAATCCGCGGGCCTCCTGGGGTAGCGGTTCACTCACGCCTGCATCTCTGCGAAAGAACCAGTGCGCATGACTCACGTAGGAAAGCGTCTGATCGTTGAAGACCAGATGTGCTGCGGTCAGCACCACATTAGTTTGCACCGCCACACCGCTGCCGTAGCCTGTGTCCGACTGCAACTGGCCGTTGAAGCCAAAAGGATAAGTAACTTCATCACTCACCTGATCGGCCGGCACCGGGAACGGCAGATAAACACCGCCCGGCGGCGTGGCCGCGAGCAGATAGTTGACGGAAAGATACGCCGGCAAGCCGGGATTAATTTGCACCATCTGGCTTGGCGGCTTGATACGTCCGCTCACTGACGCAAACTCAATGAGGTAAGTGCCAGGCAACAGATTGGTGGAGAAACCCGTGGAAAAGAACGGCCCGCCCTCGCCTAAGAACCTCCAACCCGCACCAACCGGCGGCGTGGGGCCAAGGAACACGGTGAGTGTTCCCGGCGTGCTGTTGATGTCCGTCGCGCTGAGCGTTGGATAATACTGATTGGTGATACTCGTCCTGCCGCCGCCAGTCACCTGCACGGGCGGGATGGGCAATGCGAGATATCCCGGCACGTTGCGAAACTCGATCGGATAATCGCCGGCGACCAAATTGGACGCCGTGTAACCACTGTTGTGCCAGCCGAACTCCCAAGGGAATCGCCACTGCCCGTTCGCTTCCGGCGGGAGCAACGTCACGGTGAGTTGTCCGTTCATGGCCGGCCGAGTGTAGGGCACGGGATTGATCGGAAAGTATTGCGTGAAGACCCCTTTCCGAATCGCATTGTTATAGGTATCAGCCACAAAGAGATTGCCTGCGCTGTCCACGGTGATGCCGAAAGGATTGTTGAACCGAGCGTTGTTGCCCGTGCCGTCGGCGCTGCCGAAACTCCGGGAACCGGCGAGGGTGCTCACCACTCCCGCCGATGTGATCTGCCGAATCGTGTGGTTGAAGGAGTCCGCTAAATAGAGATTGCCCGCGTTATCCACCGTAATGCCGGAAGGTTGGTAGAACCGAGCATTGCTGCCCGTGCCATCGGCGCTGCCGGAACTCCCCGCGAAACCGGCGAAGGTGCTCACCACTCCGGCCGATGTGATCTTCCGAATCGTGTGGTTGCCGGTATCCACAACAAAGAGATTGCCCACGCTATCCACCGTGATGCCGAGAGGTTGAAAGAACCGAGCGTTGCTGCCCGTGCCATCGGCGCTGCCGGAACTCCCGGCGAAACCGGCGAGGGTGCTCACCACTCCGGCCGATGTGATCTTCCGAATCGTGTGGTTGAAGGAGTCCGCTACATAGACATTGCCCGCGCTATCCACGGTGA
>CAZNOE010000449.1:0-5348 GCA_964574525.1 uncultured Bifidobacteriaceae bacterium | reverse complement strand
TCCTCAGTGGTGAACATTACCGTCGTTTCACCAGTCGCCATCTCCGCCACGGCGCAGTTGATCACCAATGGCCAATTCTCCTTCGACTACGCTGCCAACCCCGGACTCACTTACGTGGTCGAGAATTCTTCCAACTTGGTTAATTGGTTGCCGGTCGCCACGAATGTCGCTGCCGGCAACCCGGTTCATTTTACCGACAGTTTCATTCCGAGCGTTTTTCGTTACTACCGCGTCGGCCGGTTGCCAAACCCGTAGCGCCTCGAGGCTCGGGCGGGCAATCACACGTGGCCCTGTTGTCCGTTGCCAGGAGTTCGTCGGTAAGCCTGGACGAACCGAAAGCTGCGCCAGCTATCAATTTTCAACCGCCGTCGCTGTTGCCCGGACAATAGGGAACAGAATTCACCAACCCATACGCTGGCCGCAGCGTGGTTTGCCGGCTGAAAAAACTTTAGGATTCTTCTTGCCAAGGAAAGCTTACAGTTGTAATCCTTATGGACATTACAACTGTAATCTAAATTCACGCTATGAAACCAAGTCCAAGAATTTCCGAAACGGAGTGGGAAGTCATGCAGGTTGTCTGGGCCAAAGCGCCCCTGACGGCGGGTGAAATCATCGAAGCCCTGGCCGCCGCCGATCCGACCTGGCATCCCAAAACCGCCAAGACCTTGCTGAACCGATTGGTGAAAAAGAAGGCGCTCGGTTTCCACAAAGAGGGCCGCGCTTATCTTTACCGGCCCCTGGTCCGGGAAACCGATTGCGTGAGCGCCGCGAGTGAATCGTTTTTGGAACGGGTCTTCGGGGGATCATTGGCGCCGATGCTCGCGCACTTTGTCGAGCACCGCAAATTGTCCGCGGCGGAAGTGCGGGAACTGAAACGGCTGCTGGAAAGCAAGGAGTGAGCTATGGAAACCTTGACCTCGTCGCTCGTCGGCTTCGCCGGTTGGCTCCTGCGAACTTCCTTTCAAGCCTCGATCGTGGTCGCGCTGGTGCTGGTGGCGCAGTGGCTGTTCCGAAAGAAACTCTCGCCGCGCTGGCGCTACGCATTGTGGTCGGTGGTGCTGATTCGGTTGCTGTTGCCGGTTTCGCCGGAAAGCCGCTTCAGCATTTTCAATCTTGCGCAAGCGACCTTCTTCGCACCGAGGACACAGGCATCGGAAGCGGCGATTCGCGAACCCGTGGCTCCAGCATCTCCCTCGTTCGTGCCGTTGGCTACGAGCGCTTCGTCTGTCCCATCCGATGAACCGAAATCCGCAAGTGCGCACGAGAATGAAAAAAACCTCACCCGGCCTTCGGCCACCCTCTCCCCATCGGATGGGGAGAGGGACGGGGTGAGGGGTCTCGCTCCACGCTCCACGCTGCGCCCGCTCTACGCCTGGCTCTCCGTTCTTTGGCTGGCTGGCGCGCTGTTTCTCGCTTCGCGGATCATTCTGTTCCCGCTGCGGCTCAACGCGCAACTGGCGCGGCATGAGACGCCGACTGGCCCGGCCGTGTTTGAAATTCTGGAGCAAGCCAAGCGGCTCATGCGCATCACGAAGGTGCTGCCCATCGTCCAGAGCCGCGCGGTGAAAAGCCCGGCGCTGATGGGCTTCATCCGGCCGTGGCTGCTGTTGCCCGACGGCATGGTGGAGGGGTTCACACCGCAAGAACTGCGCCTCGTCTTTCTGCACGAGCTGGCCCATCTCAAGCGCCGCGACATCGCCGTCAACTGGCTGATGACCGTGCTGCAGATTTTGCACTGGTTCAATCCGCTCGTCTGGTTCGCGTTTGGCCGCATGAGGGCTGACCGCGAATTGGCGTGCGATGAACTGGCGCTTTCGTTCGCCCAGGCCGACGAACACAAATCCTACGGCCAGGCGATCATCAAACTGCTGGAAGGTTTCACTCGTCCGGCCACGGTGCCGAGCCTGGTCGGAATTCTCGAAGACAAACAACAAATGAAACGGAGGATAACCATGATCGCACAGTTCAAAAAAACAACGGGCTGGCCCGTGGCGGCGCTGGCGTTGGTAACGCTGTTGGGATGTGTGTCGCTGACGGACTCGAAAAAACAAAATACCCGCGCTTCAAACCGGCCTGGAGTTGATGCCGGCGTGACGGCAGTGACCGGGGGCGTGGCCGGACAACCGGTCGTTCGACTCGTCGCGTCGGATAAGATAGATCGTTGGGTGGCCTTCGGAGATTCGTGGGTTTCGCCCAATGGAAAGTACTTGAACTACGTAAATTGGGGTCACGGAAACCTCGCCTTCTACAACATTGAAACTGGGGAACTGCGGGACCTCACCACCGAGGGAACCTGGAATCCGCCCGACCAGTTCACTTGGGGAGGAGTATGGTCGCCGGACAGCACGCAGATCGCATTCTTATGGCGGAAAGGAGATGGCGGCGAACTCCGAATGGTCCACCGGGACGGTGGAAAATCCCGGCTGCTTGTGCCAGCCCATCTTTGGCCGCAGGGCTGGGCAAAGGATGGCAAACACATCGTAGCACTCGGTCCGTACAGACAATTAACCCCTGATTCGATGCAGAAACCTGAGGGCATCGTTCTGGTGGAGGTGTCCACGGGACGGACCAACATGGTGAAGCGGTTTCCAGATGCCTACAACCCGAAAGGCGTTTCTTTCTCGCCTGACGGAAAACACCTCGCGTACTCGTACCCCCGTATGAAAGAAGGTTTAACCAATGCACTTCAAGGTGACATTCGCATCATGAACATTGATGGCTCCGATGATCGCAGCCTGATTGAGCATCCAGCTAACGATGTTAACCCGCAATGGATGCCGGACGGAAAGCACCTGCTCTTTGTAAGCGACCGCTCTGGCAACGTTGGAATCTGGGCCGTCCCGATCAGCCCGGGTCAACTGGCCGGAGAGCCGAGAATCGTCCGCGATCAGGTTGGTGGTGGGCACTTCGGCATCACGGACGATGGCAGCGTCCATTATTTCACAGGGTCACCTAGCTTTAATGTCCATGTTGCCGAGGCCAATTTCGACGAAGGGAAAATCGGGACACCCAAGCGCGTATCCTTGCGATACGAAGGAAAGAACCGCAATCCGCGCTGGTCATCTGATGGTTCGAAGCTCGGCTACATTTCCTGGCGCGACCCTGCTGTTCTTGTGTTCCAGGATGTCGCAACTGGCAAAGAAGAGGACGTCAAAACGGAGTGGGGAAATTTCAGTCAAGGTGGTGATCGGCCCGTATGGGCGCCAGACCTCGGGCGTTTGGTCGGGCAGGGACGGAGTCCGAACAAATCGGGGGCCAGTTTGTTTCAGGTCGATGTTAAAAGCGGCCGCCGCTCGCTGCTTGAGGACGTTGGCATGTCGCACATTGGCTTCTCGGTTTTCGCGCCGGATGGGAAATACCTGATCAACACCAGGACCACAGGGACTCCTGGCGATCCGGCGAATGGAGTGTTCGAGTTGAATCTGGCGACCAAGCAAGCACGGTTGATCTCGCGAGAATTCAGCGGTTATAACGAGCCACTCACCATCTCACCAGACGGCTCACGGCTGGCCAAGTGCCGCACTCCCTACCCGGCAAAGGCTGGTGATACGATCAAGCTTCTGATGGCCTCCAGAACGGACGGGGCCATCAAAACGGTCGCTGAATTTCCCATCGCTGACAAAGACAAGGGAAAGGTTACGCTTACGACTGGCTACCGGATAATCGCCGGGTGATCATAGCCATCTCAGCAAATGAGTCTGACCAGTTGTATCTGGTCGATACGGAAACGGGAAGTTATCGGCCACTTAACCTGTCCCAGCCAAAGGGCGAGCGCATAAGTAACCTAACCGTTCATCCAGACGGCAAGCGTATTGCCTTCGAGCGTGGCCGATGGGTTCAGGAACTCTGGGCCATGAAGAACTTTTTGCCGGCGGACAAGCTGGCGGCGAAGTAGGAGGACCGGTCAGCGCATATGCCGTCCGAGGCCGACTCCCAGTCGGCGGCAATTGCGCGAGGGAACCCGAAACAACCGCCAGGTTTTGGACTGCGGTGACGGAGTCTGCGAAGTCACCGCTTTGGCTGTGCCGCACTACGGCGGCTCAGGACTGGCGCGAATCATCCCAAGTCAAAGCGGCGACTCCGAAGACTCCGTCGCCGCAGTCCAAGACGCTGGCGCGCCCGGTTCCGGGTTCTTGTCAATACTGAAACCGAAAGCGCTCGGCCGCTTGACCTGGCTAAGGGACGACCGCATAAGAAACCTGACCATTCATCCCGATGGCAAGCGCATCGCCTTCAGCCGTGGCGGCGTACTCGGAGAGATCTGGACGATGAGGAACATCGTGCCGCAGGAGAGATTGGCGGCGAAGTGAGCGCGATACGGCGTGACACTGCGTTAGGAGGTCCCGGTTTTAGCGGGCTGGCACTCAACGGTAGAATTTGTGGATGAGGTCTCGTGGAGAAGCGATGACGGGAACGGACACGTCAGACGCTTTTAGTTCCAGGCTCAGAAGTTGGAAATCCAACGACGTAAAATGAGCATCGCTTGACACGAGCAAGCTGCACCCAAGCAACGCGGCCTCCGCCAGGATGAACGAATCGTTGATCTCCGATTCCGGCAGAAGCCCGGCACTCCGGAGTTTGCGGGCGATTTGCTCCGTAATGCCGTGCTCAACCGGCAGGAAGCTGACCGGTTCGAAACCCCAGCCTGTCAGCCCCTGAAGCGCCCGCATTGCCAAACGCACTTCCTCCTCGTCTTCGCCATTACTTGGCCGTGAACCTCAATTCTTGAATAACCGTGGGCAGCACTACCAACCGGGCATCGGGAATCCGCTGCCGAACCAAGTCGAGGGCATCGACGACCGCTTCAATCTCGGCTGCCAAATCCAGCAGGACGTTGGTGTCAGCGGCGATGAGCATGACCAGGCTCAATGCGCGCGCCGTAAATAATTGCCAGCCCTTCCTCCAGGAGTTGCTTGCGTTCAGCTTCGGTCAGGTGGTTCATCTTGGGCCGGTACTTTTCAATGATTCGGGTTCCGATCGTTTTTCGAGTTGAGCGGGTGGGGTTGGCTTTCGGTTTTTTCATCGCTGCCGAAAAGGTAGCTGACCCAGACCCCAAACTCAACGTCGGTCTTTTACCTGAACATTTTCGGTGCGAGCGGATGGCTGCGCACTCTACGTGGAATTCGATCCGTCAACCAGACGTTGCAACTCAGGACTCTGGATAAACTTACCTCCTGAAGGATTTGGTCGGCCTCGGCTTCGCTCATGGGATGCTGGAACATCAGCAGTTTGTCGCGCCGCACCCTGCTTGGTGGTAAAGACCATGCCGGCAACGAGCCAAAGTCCCTGACGTCCAGGGCAGACGCATCTAAATAATTTCTGAAAAATGGGTTTGCAAGTGACTGACG
>CAZNOE010000448.1:0-5361 GCA_964574525.1 uncultured Bifidobacteriaceae bacterium | reverse complement strand
AATCGCCAAAGTTACGATGATGATTGCGCGCAAGCTGGCGATTGATGAATTGCATATCACCGAACCGGCTTTGCCTTTCGGCAACCTCGATCAAAATTTCATCGCCTGCGATGCGCTCATCACCCCTGTAGCGGCGGTCTGTGACCGCCGGGAGGGCGACGCGGAAGAACGGCGGTCACAGACCGCCGCTACAACGCTAGAATACATTCCGACGCCCTGGCCCCAAGCCGACGTCATCATCGGCAACGCGCCGTTTCTCGGCGCGAAACTGCTCAAGCCTGAACGCGGGCCGGACTACGTGAACACCTTGCGCCGCGCTTACGCCGAAGTACCGGGCATGGCCGACTACTGCGTCTATTGGATTCGCAAAGCCGCTGACCATTTGCCGCCTTGCACCGCCGCCGATCCCGTGGCAGGCCGCGCCGGACTCGTCGGCACGCAGAACATCCGCAACAATCAATCCCGTGTCGGCGGACTCGATTACGTGGTGAAGACCGGCACGATTGTGGAAGCCGTGGAAAACCAGCCGTGGTCGGGCGAAGCCAACGTCCATGTCGCCATCGCCAACTGGGTGAAGACACAAGACGCCGTGCTGCTGCCAAAGACTCGCAAGCTCTGGTTCAAAGTTGAACCGTCCGCCGCTGCGAAAAAACTCCGCAAACGTGGAAGCAATGCGACCAAGGAATACGAACTTGATGTCTGCGAGTGCGACCAAATTAACTCAGCACTGTCCGATGAAATTGATGTGAGTGGAGCGAAAACTCTGACCTGCAACGCTGATCCGCAGCGAGTATTTCGCGGACAAGAACCCGGTAGCCGCGGATTCGTGCTGAACCACAAACAGAAGCAGCAAATTGAAAACAAGGACTCAAATTCTTCTGAAGTTATTTTCCCTCATTTGGTAGGACGCGATGTGCTGACTGGTGATGGAATGCCGACAAGATGGGTCATTGATTTTGGTGACAGCGACCAATTGACGGCAGCTTCGCACTCGGCGGCATTTGAACACGTCAAGAATACGGTGTTGGTGAAGATGGAGAAGATCGCTGCCGGCGAAATTCCGCGCGAAGACCGTGAACGATTCATGGATCAGTTTCTTCGCGCTCGGCTCGGCAACTGGTGGCAATTCAGACGTGCGTGTGTTGATACGATTTCCGCAATCACGAAGTTGTCTCGATATGTTGTCTGCTCACGCCACACCAAGAAGCCGGTGTTTGAATTCATGTCGCCAAGCATTCGCCCAGATAGTGCGATCCAAGTCTTTGCGTTTGAGGACGACTACAGCTTCGGAATCTTGCAAGGTTTTCCCCACGCACTTTGGTTTATTACCAAGTGCGGCAAGTTGACAGAACGACTTCGTTACTCGCCTGAATCCGTTTTCGACACGTTCCCGTGGCCGCAGTTTGAAATGGGGAGCGCGACCGTCCCGGTTGCCGAATCCGGCGTCGCGCCGGATTCTCGTCCCACTAACATATCTTCCGCCCAAAAATCAGATGAACGAGGTTTTCGGCGCGACGCCGAAAACAGCAGGCGAGACGCCCGCGCTCCCCAGAATGTCATCGCAAGGATTGACGCCGTGGCGGCGGCGGCGCGCGAGTTGCGCCGCGTGCGCGCCGAGGCGTTGCCGAAAATGAAGGGCGGCTTGCGCGCGCTCTATCGCACCCTCGAATTGCCCGGCGCGAATCCGTTGAAGGACGCCCACGCCGCGCTCGACACCGCCGTCCTCACCGCCTACGGCTTCAGCGCCAAAAAAGATTTGCTCGCCCAACTCCTCGCCCTGAACCAGGAAGTCGCCGCAAAGATTGAACGCGGCGAACCCGCCACCGCCCCCGGCGTGCCGAAGAATTATCCCAACGCGAAAAAACTGGTGACGGAGGATTGTATTCGGCCAGTGGGAATCTGAATCGACCAATGGCTACGCGTGGTGCATTGCCGTTCATGAAGTCTATTGAGGAGGCGCAGGCACTTTGCGACAAGGAAGAAGACCCCTTCTACATTGATGCCTTCTTGATCGAGGCTTGGCTTGGTCACGGCGCCTTGGAAGCGGCGGCTGAATATGCCGATAAGAAGAACGCGAAAGATCGCACAATGCAAACTGGCCAAGCGTGGCGTGGTTTTCTCCAACTTTTCGGTCATACCAAGGACGCCGATTTTCATTTCGTGATGCAGAGCTTGTATCGCTTTAGCGAGTATGATGATGTTCAGGCTGAAATCCTTAGCCGAGCAATTGGCCCGCTGTCTTTTGAGCGGCAGTGTTTCAGTGATTTGATCAAACCAGAGAACGTCACCAAAATGCCCACGGCAAAGGTGTTGGCGTTGGCAAAGCAGAGCTTGGAACGCTGGTGTGATTGGGTGGACGCGATTCTTCATTTCCACACGCATTTTCGGCACCACGTCTTGCCGGAGAGTTCCGATCCTGACCCGGAAAAGCGCGAATTGGCGGCGCTTGGGATCATGCAACGCGGTTTCCCGAAATTGGAGACCTTCGCTCAGACCTGGTGGGAATGGCATCACCGCGAAGCAGCGGAGCGGTTGAAGGACTCACCCAAATGGCAGACTATCGGCAAACTGGCAGTGGCGACCCTGCGGAGCGCACCATCCGCCGTGGATGAAATCCTGATCACCTTTTGGCCGTTGGTGAAACGCCACAACTGGACCTACCGTGACCTGATGTCCGTGACCTGCGCGGTCTTGCCTCCGCCCCACCGCTACCCGCTCGCACGGGAGCAAGACTTGGCCGCTTATTGCTCAAACGTGTTGGGGCTGCGTAAGCAGGCTGGCACGCCCGGCAAAAGCAGTCCTGATGGCAGACCACCGGGATACGAGGTGGCCCGCCGTCTCTGCCGGCGTGAACCCCCCTCCGGTTCTTCTTAATACAAAGTCGAGTCTGCTAAGAAGCTTTGCCCCTTCTGCCGTTTTAAGCTTCCGGCGTGATCGCGGTTCAATCATCAAATCTGGCGGGGGTTGATTATGACGGGCGGGGCACGCTCGTCATCGCTTTCCACAGCGGCGGCGTTTATGCGTATTACCATGTCCCGTATTCCGAGTATTCCGGACTCATGCGCGCCGAATCCCATGGGAAGTATTTTCATGCCCGGATCAAGAAGCGGTATGCCTACCGGAGAATTAGCTGAAGCCAAAACCACAGATGAACGCAAATTCACACACATCAGGATCGTCGGTAGGGCGGGCAGTCCTCTGCACGCCGCCCGTCCCTTCCATCAAACGGCGCGCACGGAGTGTCGCGCCCTACCTTCGCTTTTGCCCTTCAGACATCCGTGTCCATCGGTGTTCATCTGTAGTTTCAATTCTTCACCTGCCGCGGCTTGCAAAGCCGCGCTCCAAAAACATCTGCGTAAATCTGCATACATCTGCGCTTAAAAATCTTCCAGCCCCATGAGAAAAATGCGCGACGATTCGACGTGGAACCAACTCTCGCCCGAACAGCGCGAGACGCTGGAGAGCTGGTTGTTTGACGAGAACCTGGGTTACGCGAAAACGCTGGAGCGCGCCCAAAAGGAATTCGGCGTGGAAGCCACCATCGCGAGTGTGGGCCGGTTTTATCGCCGCCGCGCGCAGGAACGGCAGGTCGAGGAACTCGTGGAGGCGCAGGCGGCAGCGGATGAGTTGAATGAACTGCCGGTCAGCGCGGAAAGCCTGCGGGCGGCGGCGGTCAAGCTGGTGGGAAAGGCCGTTTTGAAAATGGTAAGCGAACAGCCGGACCGATTGGAGCAGTTGGCGTCACTGACCCGGCTACTGCTGGACAGTGAGGATAATGACATTCGCCGGGCGCGGTTAAGACTGGCGGAAAAATATTTCGATTATGAAGCAACCGCCGCATCCCAGAAGGACTTGCCGCAATTGCGTGCTTATCTGGCGGTGGTGGGGGATGATACCAGCCTGAGCCATGACGAGAAAATCGAACGGGTCCAGGCCATTCTCTTTGGTTGGGATCGCTCGAGATCGGGCGTGAATGGACAGGACAAGTCCAACAACGGGAATTGAATGAAAAATTGTTCGCTTGAGTTCGCGTATGTGCGGATGAGTTCGCTTAACAGCAGAAACATGTCGGTGCACCCAAACGAGATCAAATCCATGGCATGGAATCCCGCATGGGGTGAACACCCCATAGCCACAGAACGGGGCAGCGCGCAGAATCAGTCGGACGAACTCATGGCCATGGCCTCTGACATCCGGAAGATCGCGTTTCCCGGCGACTCCTCGCCGCGCAAATGCGGCATGGCCACGTTCACGTCCGCACCTCCTCCATTTGAACCTGGCTGTGACTGTGGCATGGGTCTCCCTCTCCCCGCGAGGGGCCGGAGGATGGAGAATGGAGGATGGAAGATGGCTTGGACGAGCGACACCACGTGCTATTCTCTATCTTCCATCTTCTATCCTCGTCCCGGCTCAGGCCCCGGGCTCAAACAAGGTAAGGCCGGCGATTGAAAACTCAGAAACCCATCCAAGCGGTGGCCCGGCACCTGCGAGACTGGACGCATCCGCTTCCCCCCGTGAGCTCGCCCCGTGGAATAATGAGCGCCATACTGAGACCGAATTCCTACCGTTCTATTCCACAGGGCGAGCCACCTTTGCGGGCGGAGTTGTTCAGTGTCGAACAATTGGCGCGCCATGCCAATGCTCTCGCGGCGAATCACCGGGTCGTCACCCGGCGCGGTTCCAATCGGCTGCTGGATCGCCTGGACGAAAACGAGCATATCCTCCGCGGCTTCAATCGTGCGACCCTCGCCGTGGACAAAACCCGGCGCGTCACCCCCGCCGCCGAATGGCTGCTGGATAACTTTTACCTGATCGAAGAGCAGATTCAAATGGCCCGGCGCCATCTGCCCCGCGGATACAGCCGGGAGTTGCCCCGCCTCGTCAACGGCCCTTCCGCCGGACTTCCGCGTGTTTACGACATCGTGCTCGAATTGATCTCGCACGTGGACGCGCAGATTGATGCGGAACCGCTTCGAGCATTCGTCGCTGCCTACCAAACAGTATCTTCTTTGAAACTCGGCGAGTTGTGGGCCGTTCCAATCATGCTGCGGTTGGGGTTGATTGAGAACCTCCGGCGCGTCACCACGCGGCTGACCATCGCCCGGCAGGATCGCGATCTCGCGGACTCGTGGGTGGACCGCTTGCAGGACATGGCGGAGAAAAATCCGTCTTACCTCGTCATCGTCGTCGCGGACATGGCCAAGTCCGACCTCCCCTTGTCCAGTTCGTTCGTGGCGGAATTCTGTCAGCGTTTGTCCCAACAGAATCCGGTGCTGCATCTGGCGCGCACCTGGCTCGAACACCGGCTCGTCGAACAAGGGTTGTCCATCGAACTGCTGGTCCATCTGGACAGCCAGAATC
>CAZNOE010000447.1:0-5362 GCA_964574525.1 uncultured Bifidobacteriaceae bacterium | reverse complement strand
ACTTCGCGCGGGTAGATGTTGTAGCCGCCGGCAATGATCATGTCCTTCTTGCGGTCCACGATGTAGAAGTAACCGTCCGCGTCCTTCTTCGCCATGTCGCCGGTGTGCAGCCAGCCGTTGCGCAACACCAAGGCGCTCTCTTGCGGCTTGTTCCAGTAACCTTTCATCACCTGCGGACCGCGAATGACGATCTCGCCGATTTCGCCAACGGGCATTTCGCGCGTGCCGGTTTCCAAATCCATGATCCGCGCTTCGGTATCGGCGATCGGCAGACCCATGCTGCCGGTCTTGGGCGAGCCTTCCGGCGGATTGACGTGCGACACAGGAGACGTTTCGGTCAACCCGTAACCCTCGACGAGTTTTCCCCCGGTCAGCGCCTCAAATTTCTGCCGGACCTCAACCGGCAACGGCGCGCCGCCGCTCATGCAAACCCGAAGTGAATTGAATCCATACCGCTCGACATGCGGCGCGTTGTTAAATGCCACGTACATCGTGGGAACGCCGTGGAACATCGTGGGGCGATACTTGCGGATGACATTCAGCGCAGCGCGGAGTTCGAATCGCGGCAGGATGATCACGGTGCCACCCAGGAGAATCGAAGAAATCATCACACAGGTCATGGCGTAAATGTGGAAAAGCGGAAGCGCCGCGACGAAAACCTCCTTTCGATCCGTGCCGCCCGTCAACCAACTGGTTGCCTGGCACGCGTTGATGACGAAGTTGGCGTGGGTGAGCATCGCGCCTTTGGATGTGCCGGTCGTCCCGCCCGTGTATTGCAGGCAGGCGATGTCCGACGGCTTCGGGCCTTGCGAAGGTAATTCATGGGAGGCACTCAGGAGTTCGTCCCAATGGTGTAGCGCCGGGCCTTTGGCTTGAGCCGTGCCGCTCGCGCTCGATTTCCGGTTTGCTGAACCGCGCGCCCGCTTTGATGACTTCAGCAACTCGCATATACGCGGGAATTGACTCGCGGAATACTGCCTCATGCCCGTGAGGATGATATGCCGCACGGAGGTCAATTGCGGAATAGCTGCTTTGATCACGGGATGCAGGCGGCGGTCTGCGATCACGATCTTCGCGCCGGCATCGTTCCATTGGTGGGTGACCTCGCGGGCCGTGTACATGGCGCTGGTCGCCGTTATGATCGCGCCCGCGCGCATGGCACCGAAGTAACTGATCACAAACTGGGGACAGTTGGGCATCATCAACGCCACACGATCCCCTTTCGCAATACCCAAGGCGTGCAACCCGGCGGCAAGACGATTCACGTGGTCCTGCAGTTGCCCGTAAGAAATCTTTGCGCCGAAATAAATCAGGGCCGGCGCACCCGGCGACTTGGCCGATGTCCGCTCCAGCATTTCGGGGAGGGTGATTTTCGGATACGTCATGCGGCTAGAGGACTCTAACACAAATTAGGCGGCGACAGGATTATGTGTGCCGAGAATTTCCATGGATGAGCCACTTGTAGAGTCCTCGATATCCCCAACTCAGAAAGTCCCCGGCTTCTTGCTTGTCTGGCTCACGTCCACAAACCTTTTTCCGCGACGCTCTATCAGAAGGAGAGGCAAGAGTATCTCTCGCCAGTCTTCCAGCGCTCCGTTCACGCCGCCAATCTCCAGGCCATCGTCAGCGTAGTGAATCTCCAGACCCTGGTCGCAGCATCCACAACGCAAAACGTAGCTCGGGCTCTTGACTCCTCGCCCTGCACGATGGCGGAGCCGAATCTGTGGCTGCCCGAATCGGGCACTGTCGTAGAATCTGTTCGAGCGTTTCAGGACTTTCATATTCGCTTAGGTAACATGACTCAATTCTGCCAACAGATACTAGGCGCCTCATCTCGGAGTTAGCAAATGGTTTTGGTCCGCACTGTCATTTGGTTGCTACCAGCGCCGGGAAACTGCCGACTTCGCACAAACGCTTGGCGATGCGGCGCTGCAGGGCGACTCCATTCAGTGGCGACCAGCGCAGCAGTCGCCGGAGAATTCCCAATTGCGCTCGCAGCTCATCGCCCTGCGAAGTCGCCGCCAACGCTCGCCGCGCCTGCGCTTCCATTCGACCCACCGCATCGTTGATGAAGGACAGCGTCAAGTCCGCCAGCACTGAGAAACTCCCATTGGCCTTCCGAGCCTTGAGCGTTCGCAACAGCGCGCTTTCGCCGAGGTACACGTCAATGATGATGTCGCTGATGCTCGCTACGATTTCCTGTTCCTCAATGAGTTTCTCGCCGAATTTCTGGAAAGCCACGCCCGCAACAAACAGCGCGAGCTTCTTCGCATTGACGATTAAGGCCTGGGCCGTGGCGAGTTCGTCGCCGCCTGCGCCATCATCGAGCGGTGTCATGTCCAGAAGTTCCTTCGTCACTTTCGTGATCGCCGCGACGAGCGGGAAGCGCCCGCGCTGCGCCCGTCGCATCAGCAGGCCGGGAATGAAAAGGCGGTTGATCTCATTGGTGCCTTCGAAGATGCGGTTGATGCGCGAATCGCGATAGGCGCGCGCCGCCGGGAATTCCTCCGTGTAGCCATATCCGCCGTGGATTTGCAGCCCTTCATCAATAACCTCATCCAGGATTTCGCTGCACGCGACTTTGATGATGGAACATTCCAGGGCGAACTCATCCAGGCTGCGGGGGAACGGCGGCTTCGTCGAATCCATCATCTCGCCGGTTTCTTGCACCGCGTCAATCATGGCCGCCGTGCGGTAAACGGCGCTCTCGCCGGCAAAGATGCGCGTCGCCATTTCCGCCAGCTTTTGCTGGATCAGGCCGAACGACGCAATCGGCCGGCCGAACTGCTGGCGCTCCAACGCGTAGCGGGTCGCGACTTTGAGCGATTCCTTCGTGGAGCCCATGACGCCGGCCCCGAGCTTGAACCGTCCCACGTTCAAAATGTTGAACGCGATGTAAGCTCCCTTGCCGACTTCGCCCAGAAGGTTTTCCACCGGCACTTGGGCGTCTTCCAGAATCACGCGGCGCGTCGAGGAAGACTTGATTCCCAGCTTGTGCTCTTCCTTGCCAGTCGAGACGCCGGGGAAAGTGCGCTCGACGAGAAAGGCGGAGACATGCTGGCCATCCACCTTGGCGAAGATCGTGAACAAGTCCGCCCACGCGGCGTTCGAGATCCACATCTTGGTGCCATTGAGAAGGTAATGCTTGCCGTCGGGAGAAAGCGTCGCCTTGGTGCGCAGGCCGAGCGCGTCGGAACCAGAGCCGGCTTCGCTGAGGGCGTAGGCGCCCATCCATTCACCGGTCGCCAGTTTGGCAAGATACTTTTTCTTCTGCGCCTCCGTGCCGAAGTATTGGAGTGGCATGGTGCCGATGCCGCAATGCGCGCCGCAGGTCACGCCAAACCCGCCGAGCCGGCTGAACTGCTCCTCCACACCGACCCCGCTGGTTTTGCCCAGGCCGAGACCGTCGTAATCCGTGGGCACCTCCATGCCGAGCAATCCCAGCCCGCCGGCTTTGCGGAAAATCCTTGGGGTCAATCCTTCCTGCTGATGCTCCATCGCTTCGAGATTGGGAAGGACTTCCTTCTCCATGAACTTCCCGGCGGTCTGCGCCATGAGCCGTTGTTCCGCGGACAAATCGTCCGGCGTGAAGACGAGGCTCGGGTCGGTTTCGGCAAGCAGGAAATTTCCGCCGATCAGGTGGGCGGGCAGTGGCTTCAATTCTGACATCGTGGGAAATTCTGTTACTGTTCGCCCGCGTTTGACAATCACATTCGGATTCCCTGCAGCGTGTTCCGACGCTGTAGAGGCGGCGGGTGATTCCTTTGGCCGCCCGGTCCAGGCTTCCCATGAACCGACCCACCCCTGACCCCTCCCAGGAGGGGAACAGGAACGGGCGGACGCGCAACAAAAGTTCCCCTCCTGGGAGGGGGCAGGGTGGGTTCATGGTCCGGATGCGCGGTCAGAAAACCGTCGAGGCTGCCCATGAACGCGCTCCGCGGCTAATTGCAGACTCGACGGTCATGCCGCGGCGTCCTCCATCTTTTTCACTTCCTTCTTTAGCAACACGCCGATGCGATGCTTCGCCAGATAGACTTGCGCTGAGTTCACGCCGAGCGCACTGGCCACGTCACCAACGGCCATCCGCTGGTTCACGTAGAGATCAAACATCTGATACTGGCTGGGGCTGACTTGGCGTTTCACCCGCGCGACGGCTGCGGCCAGTACGTGCCGTTGCCATTCTTCCTCCCACAACTTCTCCAACGCCGAGCCGGCAGGGTCAGGGATTTCCTCCGGGACCGTAGCAGCCGACGCGAGGAAGCTCGCTTCTTCAGGAGAGATCGGAGACTCCTCACGCTGGCTGCTACACGGATCAATCGAAGGCGTTTCGTTGAGGTGGTTTCGCGGCTGCCGTTTCTTGAACTGGTTGATGATTCGCCACCGCGTCAGTTGAAACAGCCAGCCCCGGAACGAGCCTTGGCTCCGATCATATTCGAAGGTGGGCATCTTCCTGGCCACTGAAAGGATCGTGTCCTGCACCACGTCTTGCGCTTCGTCCTCGCGCAGGCCGGCCTTGCGGGCGACGCGGTGAATGAGTTGCCAGTACGTGTCGAAGAACTCGCGCCAGCTTTCCTGGTCATCCCAGTTTTTCAGCCGGCTCAACAAGCTCTGGCGGGTCGGAATGGACTCGTCCGTGTTCAAATCCCGTGGTTGTGCGTCTCAAAAGTACATTCAGCGCGAGGGGAGCAATTCTTTCAAGCGAGGAGGATAAGCCACCCTCCCCGGAGCGAAGGCTTGGCCTTTCTAGTCGGGTTTTTGCCCTTCGTGGGAAGCGGACGGCGCCTCGCGCAGGACATCTGCCTGCTCGCTCGTAGTCGATTCGCTGGGGGTCCCCGACGGTTCCTTCAATCCTAGATACGCGTCGATTTCGGCTTGAATCTTTCGGATTTCCTCCAGCGGTCCCTGCGCGATGACCGCATAGTTTCTGGGGTTTATCGGCAGGATCGTTGCACGATCCCAAGCAAGCGCGCGGTAAAGGTCCCCGAGCGCCTCGTAGGCTTGTTGGAGTTGTGCGTCATTTTCGATCATAGCTCGATGCGTAGGATGCCTTTGGTCAGACCAGGTTGCAAGCGTACCCGTTGAAAGAAGCGAACCAGTGCCTCGTATTTTGCCGAACCGTCTGCCGCCACGAGAACGTCGAACCCAAAGGTTCTTCGCACCCGCCCACGATCCACCACTTTGTATTGAGCGGATCCGAGGTCCGCGTGAAAATCGTGCCCGACGGAGAGCACGAGCAGGAGGTCAATGTCATTCGGCGCGGGCTTCGCGGTCACAAAGCTGCCGTTGACAATCAGTGCTCGCACGATCCCTGCCGCCTTCGACTCGGCCAGGAACATTTCGAGTTTTTGCGCCAGGCGCGGAC
>CAZNOE010000446.1:0-5372 GCA_964574525.1 uncultured Bifidobacteriaceae bacterium | reverse complement strand
CCCTCGAAATCAAAATCGCCGCCTGATCTCAGGTTACTATGCGGCCACACACCCAGTGAGACCTCCCGAATCCTTAACGAACGGAGCGCCGGCCTCCGGGCACGCCGCGTTGGTATCGGCGACTTTGACACGCGCCGTGCCCGGAAGCCGGCGCTCCAGTGCCAGGCGGCGACTCTACCCGGCAGTGCAGCCTTTGTTCGAATCGCCAACGATTCGGCTGGAGCCTCGGGTGGCCGCCGCGTTTTTTGTTCCGCTGCCGGCTTGACTCCCGTAACCTCGGCGGAAATGCAAACCAAGGCCTTGCTTGATCGCAGCGATCGCGTAAAGGACTTTTTGCAGCGGCACCGCATCGGTCTGTTGACCTTGGTGTTCACAGACCTGGTTGGTTCGACGGACTTGAAACGCGTGCTGGGCGATGGCCCCGCAGTGGCCTTGATGCAACGGCACC
Source organism: uncultured Bifidobacteriaceae bacterium (assembly GCA_964574525.1). GTDB lineage: Bacteria > Verrucomicrobiota > Verrucomicrobiia > Limisphaerales > JADLHS01 > WYBW01. Next base: position 4,924 of record CAZNOE010000446.1, on the reverse strand, counting down.
ACGCGTTGCTGCGGGAGTTGTTGGCGGAATTCAATGAGGCGGAAGAAATCAAGACGGCTGGCGATTCGTTTTTTCTCGCATTCACCAAACCTTCCGATGCGGTGTGCTTTGCCTTGCGATTGCAATCGCGGTTGCGCGCCCTCGCCGCCGAAACCGGTGTCGCGCTCAAGGATCGGGTCGGGTTGCATGTCGGTGAGGTGTTCATCGAGGAGCGAGGTGAGGCCGACGGGCGCAAGGATTTGTTCGGCATTCAGGTGGACACGTGTGCGCGCGTGACCACGCTGGGCGACGGCGACCAGATTTTGCTCACGCGCTTTGCCTTCGACAACGCGCGGCAAGTGTTGCTGGGCAGGCCAGTCGGGGAATTGTCAGCGATTGTATGGTGCCGCCACGGGATATACGAATTGCAGGGCGTGGAAGAGCCGATCGAGATCTGTGAAGTCGGTGAAGAAGGCCGCGCGGCGCTCAAACCGCCCGCCGACACCGGGAAGGCCAAGCGCCATCGCGACGACCAGCTCAAGCGCGCCGGCTGGCGGCCCGGGGCGGGCCGGATCGTGCCGCATTTGGAGTGGGTACTGTCCGAAAAACTCGGCGAAGGCGGCTTCGGAGAAGTGTGGCAGGCGTCCCATCGGGAAACAGGTGAGTTGGCTGCGTTCAAGTTTTCCTTTCGCGACGACGGACCCGGTTTGCTCGGGCAAGCATGGCAGACGTATCGCTCCTTGGTGGCAAGCGGTGGCGCGCACGCCGGTATTGTTGAAATCCGCGAGGCGCATCTGGGTCAGCAGCCTTACGCGTTGCGGATGGAATTGGCGGCGGGCCGTGATCTGGCGGTCTGGTGCGCGGCGCGCGGCGGGGCGCGCCAGATTCCGCTCGGTGTCCGCGTTGAATTCGTCACCCAATTGGCCGAAGCCTTGGCCCACGCGCACGCCTGCGGCGTGATCCACAAGGACCTCAAGCCTTCCAACGTGCTGGTGCTGGGCGAAGGGCGGACACCCGAGGACGTTCATATAAAACTGACGGACTTCGGCGTCTGGCCGGAGGAACAGATGTCGTTGGAAAAATCGCCGCGCACGACCAGTTTAATCGGCTCGCCGCTTTACCTGTCACCCGAGCAAGCGCGCGGGGAGCAGAAGCTCGGTCCGGCCTGTGACATTTACGCGCTGGGCGCGATTCTCTACGAACTGCTGACCGGCCGGCCTCCATTTGTCCGCGCCTCGTTCAGCGCCGTGTTGGACGCGCATCGCTATGAAGACCCGCGCCTTCCGTCGCACGAAGACCCGGACGTGCCCGACGGATTGCAGCGCATTTGCCTCAAGGCGATGGAGAAACGCCTCGAAGACCGGTACGCTTCGGCCAGGAAAATGGCGGCGGACTTGCGCCGCTTCACGCGCGGCGAACGCATTCTGATCCGCCCGTCGCAGTACGATAATTTCATCGCCGCGCGCATTCATCGCCACGTGACGGAACTGGCGGCGTGGCGGCGCGAGCGACTTCTGACGGACCAGGAATTCGCGAGTTTGGCCGGGGCTTACTCGCGTTTTGACCGCGCAGGACTGGAGGCGGTGATGGAAACGCGCCGGATGCATTTGTGGCTGCTGCTGCTCTTGCTGGGTGGCTGGTTCGTGCTCGACGGCTGTTCCCTCTGGCTCACGGTTCGTTGGCCGGTCCTCTCGGCCTTGGAGAAAATCGGCATTGGCTGGTTTCCGGTCCTCCTGACCAACGGCCTGTGGGTGTTGTTCTGGCGCAAGGGCAGCTATCGCGCCGCACATATCATGATGCTGCTGGGAGCCGTGTCGCTACCGTTCGGCATCGGAGTGTTCCTTCACGCGATGCATTGGCTGGAAGTGACCATCGGCAACCCGCATTTTCAGTTCGACCCCATCTACAATGCCCAGCAGTTGACGGCGCTGCTGGTGGGCATCGGCTGGGCTGCCGCGTTGACCTGGCGAACGCGCACGGTTTCCATTTCGGCGCTCGCCACCGTTTTTGCCCTGATGACTTACGGAATCATTCTTGATTTCGGCGACCTCGGCGTCCTGTTCGACGAACACCTGGCCACACTCGCGCTGCGAACATTGCCGCTGGCTCTCACCGGTTTGACCGTCGGCGCGGCGCTTGCGCGGAAACGGCTGCGGCGGCGGCAGGCGATTCCGTGGTTTGGCGCCGCCCTCGTGCTCTTGATACTGGCCACGCTGACGTTGGCGTGGCAATCGCCGGAAGAATGGCTGAAGGACCCCGCAACTGGCCAACTGCTCATTTCGCGTGAAACGATCCTGCCGCTGCAAGGATTGCTTGTCGCCTGTTGCGCCGCGATCTATTTCCCTGCAGGCGTCCTGCTGCGACGCTGGTTCCTCGTTTCGGCGCGAGTGGCGTATAACACGCTGCTCTGCTTGTCCCCGCTGTGCCTGCTCGGTGGCATCGCGATAATGGCGGGAGATTGGCCGGCTTCCTGGCCGACCGTGCGTTTGTTCGGCGAAGGAGTTCCGCCGCCGGATTTGGCGTTGGGAGCGCTGTCCGCCGGTTGTGTGATGTTGGCGGCTACGATGCAGTTGCGCTTTTATGCCTTTGCCGGGCTGGCGTTCTTGACGCTCGCTGAATGGCGCATCGGTCTGCGATACGTTGATTCGCAAAACGCCGCGTGGGCGATCCTCCTGCTCACCTGCGGCTGCCTGCTCACGACAGGCCTCGTGCTCCGCGAACTTCACGTCCGCCGCGGTGCGGCCAGGGAAGATATGGACGATGTCGCCGAACACCTTCGCAACGTATCTCGCGTTCCACTTCCGCCAGGCGACGCGGAAGATCCGCTGCATCACTAGGACGCGGCGCGCCAATCGTTCAACCGGAACAACCAGGCGAAGCGTTTCCGATGCAACTCGCCATCCAAAAAATCGTAATGACTCGGTACAATCCACCGCGGATTGAGCCGGCGGATCTTCTCGACGCTCGCAGGGAAATATTCCGGCACGCTGTTCAAAATCGCGGGCGGCTTGTGCACGTTGAAGAAATAACTTGCGAACATGTCGCCGCAGAACAGCACATCGTGTTTCGCGCTGTAGAATCCGCAGTGTCCGATGGTATGGCCGGGCAGGTGAATCACCCGCAACCCGCCCCAGAAGGGAAGTTCCTGACCGTCGCTTAGAAACTCGTCAATCGCCGCCGGCCGATAACGGAATAGTGCGCGACCGGCCGCTTCCAATCGTCCGCACCACTTGGTGATGCCTTGGTAAGGATACGTTCCATCCACGTGCGCCTGTTCATCCGCATGCGCATAAACTTTTGCACCGGTCCAGCGCTTGAGCCACGCGAGATTGCCGGCGTGGTCAAGATGGCCGTGCGTGAGGAGAATCGCTTTCACGGACTTCGGCGCGTGGCCGAGCTTGCCTATCAGTCGCCGGATGAAAATTGGTTCGCCGAACAAGCCCGTGTCCACCATTACGCATTCATCGCCGGCAACCAGCAGATGGCAACATCCCATGATGCCGCGAATGGTATGGAGTCCTGACGGGACGTTGCGCACGGCGGTTGATCACCGACTTTAGGGCGGAGAGTTTGTGCCAAAGCGCTGCTGTACCCAGCGGAAGGCCTCGACTTCGCCGTAGGTTTTCGACCGATCGCTGTAGCTCAACCTCTCGGCTTCCGTCATGTTCCCGTAAGCAGCCTCGAACGTTTTCCGCAACTGCTTCAACGAATCATTTTCCTGCCTAAGTTGCGCCAGCCTTTCGGCCGGAGTTCTGCCACCGAGGAAGTCGTAACTGGTGTTCTGATCCAGTTGCTTCAGGGCCATCGCTTCAATGGCGTGTCCGACGAGTTGGCTTATCACCATCCGCCCGCCTTCGCCTGTGGCGAACCGATCTGCCAGGGTCAGTTGTATTTGAACGAGATTGTTGGCGGACGCGGAATCACTTGCGTCGAGATATTGTTTCCGGGTGTCTCCGATGCCGCGAGAAAGTTCCTTGAAACTCGCCAATTCGGGCAGATAGTCCGCGCACGCCGCCGTCCAACCTGCGGTGTGTATTGATTCCAACGACGTTCTTCCTGCTGCCCGGCTCAACTCCTCCTGGTCCAGCTTGGTTTCCATGGCGTAGTCTTTGAATTGTCTTTTGGCCGAGGCTTCCAGGAGTTCTTTGATCGCCAGATCGGACCGGCCCTGTTTGAAATAATCGGCGGCGGAAAAATAGTTCGCCAGAGAATTATCAGGTGAAGACGCTTTGAAGAGGTCGAGCCACTTCCGCCGCTCTTCCGGATAGGCATTGCGCGCCAGGATCGTCCATTGCAATTGCGGATCGTTTGGAAAGTTGGCCGCTGCTTCGTTCAAATAATTTGTGTCGTCCAAGGCGTGGAATGCCGCGAGCAAACTGGCCGCATTGCGGTTGTTGCGCGTCAGGTATTCCTCGACTCTCTCGCGCGGGAGCTTGGCCAACCCGGCGGCGCTGGCATCCGTTGGGTTTTCTGCTTCCAATTCCGGCGCTGGCGCGTCGTGCGAACGAGAGAAGTTTTTAGACGTCGCCGAATTCAGCGCGTTCGAGGTCGCGGACCCGGTTACCGCATTCTCGGGATGTCCGCCCACGAAGCGCAGCACGATTCCAATGAGCAGAAGCAACGCGACCAAACCAATGATCACTCTGCCTATGGTCGGGTTCTGCATGGGAATAGTTACGGCCAACATCGCCGAATAAGCAAGGCAGACATGAAGGGAGGCCGATACGGCCCGCCCGAAATTTCGTGTGCATTCGCCGCCATTCGTGGTTCAAATATGCACCGCTTAACATGAGCAAGATCGTCGGCATAGATTTGGGCACGACCAATTCACTGGTGGCGACCGTGGATTCGAGCATCCCTTTCGTCATCGCGGACGCCGAAGGCCGCCGGCTCACGCCGTCGGTCGTGCATTTTCCGGCGCGGGACGCCGAGCCGGTGGTCGGGC
>CAZNOE010000445.1:0-5397 GCA_964574525.1 uncultured Bifidobacteriaceae bacterium | reverse complement strand
GGAGAATTGATTGTTGTGCGTTGGAGTAGCGGAAAATCAAAACGATCAGCAACTGCGCCAACAAGAACATGGAAAAGCCCATGTAACTTCGTTTCTTCGCAAAAAGCTTCCAGAGTTCGCTCTTGAGTTGAAAGTAAAACATGGACTTCACACCCCGATTGGTTTTCGGCCGTCTTTGCGCGATTCGGCATCCGTTTCCTTGCTCTTGTTCCCCTTCATCAAAGCGAGATAGAAATCCTCCAGCGTTTCCTCTTTGGCCGCGACTTCAAAAACGGATATTCCCTGTTCCACCAGGAAGCGGACGATCTGGTCGCTCTGCTTCCCTTTCGCCAAAGCGATCAGGCATTTGTCCCGCTCGCCGGTGATCAGTCCGGCCTCGCGCAGCAGCATGGCGCACCGATCGAAATTCTCCACCCGCAAACGAAACCAGCCCTCTGTCTGCGTGGCCTGTGCCACCGTTCCCTCAAACACTTTGCGTCCTTGGTTGAGCACAGCAATGCGGCTGCACAACTGTTCCACTTCGTTGAGCAGGTGGGAAGAGAGCAGAATGGTCAACCCCAGTTCGCGATGCAGCCGCAGAATCATCTGGCGCATTTCGTGAATGCCTTCCGGGTCGAGGCCGTCGCCCGGTTCGTCCAGAATCAGAAGTTCCGGCGCCGGCAGGAGAGCCTGCGCCAAAGCCAGTCGCGCGCGCATTCCGTGAGAATAGGTCTGCACCCTCGACTTCTCCCGTCCTGTCAGCCCGACCCAGTCAACGACTTCCTGGATGCGCCTTCGCGACGTGGGGGCGGTGTAATGGCTGAAAATCTCCAGGTTGCGCCAGCCGCTGAGGTAATCGTAAAAAACCGGCGCCTCAAAAATCGCCCCGACCTTCTGAAGCGCAAGCTGCCTTTCGGTCTCGACGTCATGGCCGCAGAGGCGGATTTCACCCGCCGTGGGGCAGACTTGGCCGAGCATCATCCCGATGGCGGTGCTCTTGCCTGCGCCGTTGTGGCCAAGCAGACCGAAGATTTCGCCCGCCGGCACTTCGATATCGAGGTCCTCGACCGCCAACTGGCGTCCGAAATATTTACTTACGCCGCGCAGGGAAATCATGGGTCACCTTCCAATTCGGGCAGATTCTTAATGTGTCCGCGATTGTGCGTCGTGATCAGCGAGATCCCCTTCCGCTATTCAGTTGATTCTGGAGTTCTTCGATCAACGGGGCCAGTTCCGCCTTTGTCTGGGCCGAGCTGTCGCTGTAGAAAGTCTTCAAGCCCATGACGCGCACCTTCTGCTCCAACTCCGGGCTGATGGGTGGCGGTCCATTCGTCCCGTAGTCGGCCGGTCCCCGGCGAGCATGGTTTGGGTGGGTGCGCAGGTCCTTGAGGGCTTCGTCAATGAACCTTTTGCGCTGGGCTTCCGGCATTTCAGCGAACGCGTTCATCATCTGCTTGAAGCCCGTGGGAAGAGTGGCTTCGATGAATTGCCCCCGCTCTGCTTCGGTCATTTCCGCGAACCACCCTCGCCATCCCGCCTCCAACCGCCAGCGCTGCCGGTCCGCCGGTGAAAGCGCATTGATCCGGTCCGCCAATGCCTGAATTGCCCTGACCCGTTCCGCCGCCGATAACCTGGAGAGATCAACAGAATTGACGTAATCGCGGATTTTTTCCGCAGTCATTTTTGAATTCCGGGAGATCATGTAACCGGCCATCGTCGCAAGCCAGATCGCCAACAAGGCAAGGGCCGCATAAAGAATGGAGCGCAGCCGCCGGTTCTTCCTTGGTTTTGGCTTGTCGGATTTGCCGGTCGCTGTCATAAAGAATACGTCTGCGCCGCTCTCTGCCGCTGGCAACCCATTTCGTCGCGGCTATTTCACGGCTGGTTCGACATCACTGGGCATCCGTGAATTCGCGACCGCCTGCAGCGCGGCTTCCATGGATGTTGCGAGGGTTTCCACACCCGGTCGTTGCATCAATGCGTAGTGCCCGCCCTCAATGGTTTCCTCGAAAACGCCGACACGGGTGAACCGACCGGAGGCCGGGGCCGGCAGAGAAGAATCATCCTGCGTATCAGCCGCCCTCCAATGCCAGACGGGCGCGCCGACGGGATTCAAAACGATTTCATTCGCCTGTTTGGAATGCGTGATGAACAGCGATAGATATTGTTTGACGACCGATGCCGAGTCGTTCAAGAGCATCAATCCCTGATCCGCCAGCCAGTTCATCGTCAGTTGTAACTGTTCCTCCGGCGCGGCAGCGAGAACTTTGCGGGCCAGTCCGGCAGCCTGGGCGGACAACTCGGGAGACGCGAGCGGCCTGAGTGCCATTTCGGCTGCGAAATAATTGTACATTTCAATGATCTGCCGCTGCAACGCGGATTCGCGTGGGCAATCCGGATCGAGCAAATGCAGTTGTGTGTCAATCAAGCCGACAAAAGCCACCGGCCGACCGCGCCGCTCCAATTCGCCCGCAGTCGCCAGCGCGAAAAGACCACCCACCGAGAATCCGGCGAGATGGCACGGACCGGACGGCTGGCGCTCGATGATGAGGCTGGCGTAATCGCGTGCCAGTGCTTCGGCGGAATCACGTTCGCCGCGTTCATCCTGATAAGCACGGGACTGGATGCCGTAAACGGGAAGTTCATTCGGCAGGCAAGCGGCGAGTGGTTCATAGACATTCGCCAGGCCGCCGCCAGGATGAATGCAGAAGAGCGGCGGGCGCGAGCCTCCAGCCCGCAACGTGAGCAGACATTCGCTCAACGGCCCGTCGTTGACGACGACTTGTGGCGGAGTTTCCTGCTTTTCCCTTGGGGTGTCCGCATCGGACGGTTTATCGGCGGCGCCTGTAAGAGTTTCAAGCACGACGGTGGCGATGGTGGATATGGTGCCGCCGGCGCCCAGTTTGCCGGGCGGCAGAGCGATGGCGAATTCACTTTCAAGCCGGGTCAACAACTCCACGGCCATCAGCGAATCCAATCCCGTTTCTTTCAGCGGACGTTGGGGGTCCAGTTTGGACGGAGACGTGCGCAAGACTTTGGCCACAATGTCGCGGACCTGATTGACGGCGAGGGCCTGGCGTTCCGACGCTGGCGCAGCGAGGAGCGCGGCGCGGAGCTGGCCGGCGCCTTCAGTGGAGTCCTTGTTTGCGAAGTGAACCACTTCGGAATAGCGCGGCGATTTGAACGAGCTTGAGGGAGAGTCCGCGAACTTCTGCCAGTCCACGCGCATGAAGCCGATCTGCGTGCAGTCGCTCTGGAGCAGGCAGCCCAGCATTTCGGTTGCCTGCGCCGGAGTGATGCCAAGAACTCCATGCGACGCGAGATGTTGTTGGACCTTGGTATTGCGCGCCAGGAAGCCGACTTCGCTGATGGCTCCCCAGTTGATTGCAATCGCGGGCAGGCTGATCGCGCGGCGATAGTGCGCCAATCCATCGAGGAAGCTGTTGGCGGCGACATAATTGCCCTGTCCGGCTGCGCCCACCAATGAACTGACCGACGAAAACAACACGAAGAAATCCAGCGGCAATCCGGATGAAGCCAGATGAAGGTTCCACGCGCCTGTGACTTTTGGCGCCATCACTTTGGAAAACCGGTCGGCAGTCAGTTGCGCCAGGATTCCGTCATCGAGAACCATCGCTGTGTGCAGGATGCCGCGCAGGGGCGGGAAGCGGCGCTTGATCGTCTTGAACACGCGCGCCACGTCTTTGGCGCTTGTGACATCGGCCTTGAGCACGGCAACCTTGGCACCGAGCCGCCGCAGGCCAGCCACCGCTTTTTTTGTTTCCGGAGTCGCGGCGCCGCTTCGGCCGGTCAACACCAGGCTGCGCGCGCCGCATTCGATCATCCACTTCGCGACGGCCAGACCGAATCCTCCCAGTCCGCCCGTGATGAGATAGGAAGCTTTCGCAGAAAAACGGGTCGGCTTTTTTGACGGTACACGCGCCGGCGAGACGCCATTGTCTTCCATCGAAACCACAATCTTCCCGACGTGCCGCGCCTGAGCCATCAGCCGGAACGCGCTGACAATTCGCGAAACGGGCAGCGTGCGATGCGGGAGCGGATGCAACCGGCCGGCCTGAAAATGTGCCATGATCGGCTTGAGGAGGCGTTGGATGTACGCCGGGTCGCCTTGCATGACCTGGCCCAGGTCAATGACGAACATGGACACGTTGTTGCGGAACGGCCGCAGGCCGATGGAAGTGTTCTGGTAAATGTCCCGCTTGCCGATCTCCAGAAAACGTCCGCCGGGCGACAGACAGGCCAGGCCCTTGGCAATGGCGAGGCCAGCCAGTGAATTGAGAACCAGATCAACGCCTTTGCCGCGCGTAATGGCGCGAATCTCATCGGCAAAGGCGAGCGAACGCGAATCCATCACGTGCCGCACGCCCAGCGCCCGCAGGAAGTCACGCTTCTCAGGATTGCCGGCTGTGGCGAAAACTTCCGCGCCGGCCAGTTGCGCGATCTGTATCGCTGCGAGGCCGACTCCGCCTGTGCCTGCTTGGACCAGAATTCTTTCGCCCTTCTGGATGCGACCCAGATGATGAAGCGCGTACCACGCCGTCATAAACGTGACCGGGATAGTTACCGCCTCCTCAAAACTGATCCGCGCTGGCTTGCGAACCACGGTCATCGCCGGGACCGTGATGTGCGAAGCGAAACAACCCGCGCCGGTTGCGATGACTTCGTCGCCCGGTTTCAAACCGCGCACACTTTTTCCGACGGCCACGATCCGTCCGGCGCATTCGTCGCCCGGCAGCAGGTCCAATTCACTTTCGGAGGGATAGATTCCCATCGCCTTCATCACGTCGCGGAAATTCAGGGCCGCGGCGCGAATCTCGATTTCCACTTCGCCCGCCCCAGGCTTCCTACGGCGGACTTCACGGAAGGCGAGCTGGTCCATGACGCCGGGACTCGGAATTTCCAGGCGGTATCCTGTGTCTCGCGAGGATGAGCTGCGTCGTGGAACATGGAGTTCGAGCGAGCTTCTGATGACACGATTGACCAGCCGGGCGGCTCCGCGATAAGCCACTTCAGATTCGGGACTGTCGGAAAGAACTTCCTTCAACAGCGAACGCGCCTCCGTGTCGTCGCCGCCGGGAGACAGGTCAATGAGGCGGCAACTCAGGTTCCGATATTCGGACATGATGGTGCGGCCAATGCCGCAGACGGGGGTCTGGGCGCAGGCGACTTTTTCACCGTCATGCACGGGCTGGGCGCCGCGAGTCACGAGCCAGAGCCGGGCTGCCTGCAAGGCGCTCCCCTGCGAAAGCGATTGAACAACGTGCAGAATGCTGTGGCATCCGATCCGTTCGGCTTCAACAAGCGAGGCAGCATTCAAGTCCGCCGGTGAACTCGCATCAAGGCTCCACAGGTGAACGACTCCGGCGAGCGATTTGCCGTTGGCCTGATTCACTTCCG
>CAZNOE010000444.1:0-5402 GCA_964574525.1 uncultured Bifidobacteriaceae bacterium | reverse complement strand
CGACGGCTCGTTCGCGGGCGAAATCCCCAAACTCAAAGGCGTGGCAGCGTTTGGCCGCACTCTGCGCGAGTGTGAAAACGAGCTGCGCTCGACGTTGGAGGACTGGATTCTTGTCGGGTTAAGGATGGGACACAAACTCGCGGTACTCGACTAAGAGTACTCTGGCCTTACGTGACGAAGGCGACTATTCTTTGAACCAGTTATGCAAACGGTCAGTCTTGAAAAAGCCCAGGCCACGCTCCCCGACTTGCTCCACCAGGTTGCTGGAGGCGACGAAATCATCATCGCGGAAAACGGCGAGCCGAAGGCCAAGCTTTCCGCCGCGCCCTCGCGCAAGCACATCCATCCGCAGACGGGAAGCTTGCCGGGAAAGATCTGGATGTCGCCGGATTTCGACGCGCCGTTGGATGATTTCAAAGATTACATGAAATGAAGCTGCTGCTGGACACGCACGCGTTGCTTTGGTTCATCGGCAACGACCCCCAATTGAGTGCGTGCGCGCGTCAGGGCATCGAAAATCCGGAACACGACAAATTCGTCAGCGCAGCGAGCCTTTGGGAAATCGCGATCAAGCTGAGTCTCGGTAAAGTGAAACTGCCGCAACCGTTCGGCGAAGTTTTTCCGCAGCAACTTGAAATCAACGGTTTTGACCTGTTGCCAATTTCCTGCGCGCAATTGAATCAGGTGGTCGCGCTTCCGTTCCATCATCGCGACCCGTTCGACCGGCTGCTGATTGCGCAAGCGATGGCCGATGACATGACGGTCGTCACCCGCGACCCGGAATTCTCCAAGTACGCATCGAAGGTTTTGTGGTGAGCCGTTTCGGGTAGCGGCAGGCGTGTGAAATACTAAACCATGAAATCCCGTCCGCCAGCCGGTCTGATCGGCGAACTGCAATTCGTCGTCGAACAGAAGCACTGCATTGATTTCGCCACCGACGGTATGCCCGCCGTGTTGAGCACGCCCAATCTTATCGGCATCATCGAGCGCACGGCGCGTGGTGCATTGACACAGTTTCTTGAATCAGACGAGCGCACTGTGGGCACGGAGATCGAGCTGCGGCATCTCGCACCGACGCCCTTGGGCGCGCGCGTCACCGTTGTGACCCGCGTGATCCACGCCGAAGGCCGGCTGGTGACGTTTCAAGTCGAGGCTCGCGACGAGGACGAATTGATTGCGCGCGGCGTCCACACGCGCGCGGTGATTCGCACCGGAAGCTTTGCGCGGCGCGTGCAATCGAAGTCGAAGGCATGAACGCGCCGCTCAACGAGTTGTTGAAGCAAACGTCGCGCTCGTTTTACCGCACCCTGCGAGTCCTGCCCCCCGCGGTTCGTCCGCAAATCAGCCTTGCCTACCTCCTCGCGCGCACGACGGACACGATTGCCGACACGGAACCCGTCCCGGTGGAACGGCGGCTGGCCGCACTGCAAAGGCTGCGGGAGCGGATTCGCGGTACCAGCGACCGACCACTCGACTTCGGCGGTCTCGCTTCGCAGCAACGCTCGCCGGCAGAAAGTGCGCTGCTGGAAAAAACGGAGGCTAGCCTCACGCTCTTGCGAACACTCGCACCGGCGGATTGGGAACTTGTCCGCGCCGTGCTCGACACCATTGCGGGCGGACAGGAACTTGACTTGCGCCGGTTCGCGGGAACGTCTGCCGATAAGATCGTCGCCTTGCGCACCGACGCCGAACTTGACGACTACACCTATCGCGTTGCCGGCTGCGTGGGTGAATTCTGGACGAAGATGTGCCGCACACACTTATTTCCCGGGGCGCGACTCGACGACATGAGATTGCTGGCAGACGGCGTGCGTTTCGGCAAGGGTTTACAGTTGGTGAATATTCTCCGTGATCTGCCCGCGGACTTGCGCAAGGGCCGTTGTTACCTGCCCGAGGATGGATTGACGGCAATCGGCCTCTCGCCCGGTGATTTGCTGCAGCCCGCGAACGAAACCAGACTCCGCCCGCTCTACAACGCCTTGCTCGACCGCGCGGAAGGGCATTTGACCGCAGGCTGGGCTTATACGAATGCGCTGCCGCGCGGCCAGGTGCGCGTGCGGCTCGCATGCGCCTGGCCGATTTTGATCGGCGTCGAAACGATCAAACGCCTGCGTGTCGAGAACGTGCTTGATCCAGCCCGCCACATTAAGATCACCCGCGCCGAGGTCCGGAAGCTTTGCGCGCTCTCTGTAATTTTCTATGCCTGGCCGGCCGCGTGGAACCGGCTGTTTTGCCCGGCAGGTTCAGCCCAAGGGAAAGCAGTTGCGTCAGGTGCGAATTTCAAGTAAAAACCCGGTCATGCAGATTTCCAGGAATTTCCTCATGATTTGCGCGATTGCGTTGTTTGCCAGCATCCCGAGCCTTCGCGCCGGTGAAACTGACGCGCAGGCAAAGGCGCGCGAAGAACTGCGAAAAAAAATGGCGGAGCTTGACGCCCAGGAGAAGGGTTTGCCCGCGCCCACTCCGATCACGCCGCCTCAAACGCCGCCTGCTGTGGTGGCCCCTGTGCCCAGCAGCCCGGCCGCTGCCCCGGCTCCGCGTGCGGTGGATGATGAGGCCACCGCTCGCGCGCGCGAGGCGATGCGTCAGAAATTGCGCGAATTGGATCAGCCACAGCCGGCGCGCGCTCCGGTCGCGTCGAAAGCAATTGCGCCGGCACCGGTGCCGCAACCACAGGCCGCGCCAGCCGCTGTGGCTGCCCCCGCGCCCGTGCCTGCTCCGGCCGCTCAGCCAACGTATGCCCCAACCCGCCAACCCGCGGAGGATGAAGCCACCGCCCGCACGCGCGCGGCGTTGCGCCAGAAAATGGCGGAACTCGAGGCGCAGCAATCCGCGGGCAAACCGGCTCCGGCTGATGCTGGCCCGGCGAAAAGACAAGTTGCCTCCGAACCCAAGCCGGAATTCAAGCCGATGACGGCGCCGCCGTTGCCGATCTCAGGTTCCAAAGAAACGCGTCTGGCGGAATTGTTGCGGCGGTACAAAACTGACGAAATCACGCCCGACGAATACCACAGGCAGAGGGCCAAGATTGTGGCCGAGCCATAACGCAAACTCTTTCGAGGCAACAAACGCTGGCCAGTTTCTCGAAGACGGGCGACTAGGCTGATTGCCGAAATACATTTCCGGTCCCGGGCCGTTGCGCTGGCTGTCGAGTCCGATCTCCGAGCAAGGGACGATTGCCCGCGAGACTCTGCAGGCGTGCGAGATAACCTTCGAGCGTCCGCGGATGACTTCGGGGATGAATACATCAACCAGCAGGCCAAGTGATCAAGCAACCGTCACAAACTTCATCGGTTCCGGTAGGTCATACATTCGTTTCGCGACGGCCCGGAGCACACCACAACTGGAGACAAGGAAGAGGCATTTGCAGACACGTGTGATTGCGCGGTGGCTCACGGCAAAATCTTGTTGCCGTGTGCGATTGATTGACGAAGACTGCCGCGAATCTGCGGGTGTGAGAACGGCTCTCGGGTCGAGAGTTCCACTCGGTTGCCCGCTTAACGCTGATGCGAAGAGCACGCCGTGACGACGACCGGGAGAAGAAGCGATTTTACCTCTTTCCCGGCCAGGGCGGTCGCGCGTACCACCGCAAACAATGGGTCATCCTGAAAGCTTCCTTGCTCGTCGGGCTTTTGGTGTCCGCGCTCCTGGCACTTGCGCTCTACTTCACCTACCGCTCGCCAAAGTGAACCCCTCCCACGAGGGCAACTGACTTCCCACGCGCGATACGATTTCTCCTCCTTGGGAGGGGTTCGGGGCGGGTGCGGCTCAGACGAACAGACTCGTCTTTTGCAGATTCACCGCGTCAATCAATCCCTGGTCCGTCAGCTTCAACTCGGGGATCGGTGACAGGCTGAGAAAGGAAAGCGTCATGAACGGTGCGTCGAGATCACAGCCCAAAGCGTGCGCGGCAGCGTTCAAACCCGCGATGCGTCGGATGACTTCGCCCAGTGGTCGGTCGGAAACCAAACCGGCGACCGGCAGCCCGAGTTCCGCCTGCACTTTACCGTCCGCCACGGCTACTTGTCCGCCCTGCAATGTTTCCAACTCCTCAATCGCGCGAATGATGTCGGCATCGCTGGTGCCGACTACGACGACGTTGTGCGCGTCATGCGCGACGGTCGAACCCAGCGCGCCGCGTTTGAGCTTGAAGCCGCGAACGAAGGCCACGCCCACGTTGCCTGTCGCCCGATGCCGCTCCACGACGACCAGCTTGAGGATGTCGCGTTCCGTGTCGGACACAATCTGGCCATTCGCTGCTTTCGGCGTTTCGATGAGTTGTTTCGTGACGATCTGGTTGGGGACGATCCCGATGACACGGATTTTTCCGCAGGCCCGCGCATTGACTTCGAGGTCGGCGGGTTTGTAGCGCAAATTCATCGTGCTGCGCGGCAACGGCACGGGCGCGGGCTGACGCGCAAGATATTTTCCATTTTCCGCGACGAGAATTCCCTTCTTGTAAGTCTGGCGAACGGTAAGATCGTTCAAGTCATCGAACACGATGAAGTCGGCCCAGAAACGCGGGGCAATCGCACCGTAGTTGCGCAGGCGATAATGGCGCGCGGTGTTGATCGTCGCGATTTGCAGCGCCGTGACCGGCGGCAGGCCAAGCTGGATGGACTTGCGCACCGCGTGGTCTATGTGTCCTTCGCTCACGAGATCGCTGGCGAGCTTGTCGTCGGTGGCGAAAGAGCAATTCGCGGCGTTGTGCGGGCTGATGAGCGGGATCAGCGAGGTGAGATTGCGTTCGGTGCTGCCTTCGCGAAGCAACAGGTGCAGTCCGAGGCGCAGCTTTTCCCGCGCTTCCTCCAACTCCGTGGACTCGTGATCGGAGCGCACCCCCGCGAGCACGTAAGCATTGAGGTTTTTCCCGCGCAAACCCGGCGCGTGGCCGTCAATGATCTTGCCTTTGCCCGCCACGATTTTCGCCAACTCGCTTTCCGCGCCGAGATAAACGCCGGGATAATTCATCAACTCGGCCACGCCCGCGATGCGCTCGTCGGCCATCATCAGCTTCAAATCGTCCGCCGTAAGCTGTGCGCCCGCTGTTTCGAATGGCGTGGCCGGAACGCAGCTCGGCAGCATGATGAAAAAGTCCACGGGCAAATTCTTGCTCGATTCCAGCACGTAGCGAATGCCGTCCAGCCCAAGCACGTTCGCGTATTCATGCGGGTCAATCACGACCACGCCTGTGCCGTGGGGCACGACCGCCCGCGCGAACTCCGGCGCCGTGAGCATCGAGCTTTCGACATGGAAATGCCCGTCAATCAGGCTCGGCGCGAGATACGCCCCGGCGAGATCCACGACTTGCTTCGCCTCGTAATCGCCGAGGCCAATGACGCGCCCGTCGTCCACTGCGACACCGGTGAGATGAATTTCGCCGCTGAGGACGTTGACTAGAT
>CAZNOE010000443.1:0-5410 GCA_964574525.1 uncultured Bifidobacteriaceae bacterium | reverse complement strand
CCCTCACCCCTCACCCACCGCACTCCAAAACCTCGCGGAAGTTCCAGGCGTGCTCGACAGCGCGCCAGCGTCTTGGAGTGCGGTGGCTGGTGGGGAACGGGGCTGACACCGCTTTCGATTGGCTGAGGATGCAGGAAGTCGAGTTGCGAGTGTTCAGGTTCCCCAAACGAGAATTTGCTGAAGTCTGACGTTAGCGCGTGCCTCGCCTGCCTGCGCCGCGGAAAGAATGGCTGCGGCAGGCAGCCAACCCTTGGGCTGATTGATTCCAAACCCGTTGGGATTGAGGCAAACGCACTTCGGACATTTCCCGGCGCCACTCATTTTCCTGCCACCTTCTCTGCGGCTTCGATCTCCGCCCACGATGACGCCCGCCAGACGACGAGCGAAGATCCCTCCAGAGTCACCAGTGTGTTCTCATCCAGAAACGCGGTGGCGCGCATCGCGCCGGCCGGGCTAGGAAATGCGACCACTTCTCGCCCGGTCGCCAAATCCCACAGCTTGAGCGTTCCGTCATGGAAACTGGCAGCCAATCGCCGGCCATCGGACGAGAAGCCGAAGGACTGCGCCGGCACCAGTTGTCCGAGCAGGCGGTTGGTCGTCTGCCGGCCCGTTTTCACGTCCCACAACTTTGCCGTGCCATCGCGACCACTGGAGGCGAGGACGGTTCCGTCTGGTGAAAACCCGATGGCATCGACCTCGCTGTCGTGGGCCGCGAATTGAAGAACCTGTTTCTTTTCAGAAATGGACCATAGGGCAATTTGGCCGTCGAAACCACCCGTTGCCAAAAAGCGATCGTCCGGCGAAAAAGCCAAGGCTCCTTTGCGGGGCGTTCGCGACACGGACAACGCCTGCTCACGAGTTGAGAGGTTCCAAACGACGACGCGCTCGTCGAGACCCGCGCCGGCGAGCCAGGCTCCGCCTCGCGAAAAGAGAAGATCAACCACCGTGAAGTCCGTGGCCAGATTGGCGACGGTTCGTTGAGTAGCAGTTTCGATGATGTTCACTCCGCCGTCCGCGCTGGCCGCGGCCAGGAGCGCTCCACCCGCAGAAAGCGCGCCACCACTTAGATTCGACGGGTTTAGGGAGAAGCTGGCGATTTCTTCCAACGTGCCGACGTTCCAGATCCGGCAATGTCCGTCCCGCTCACAAGTGACGAACCTCGTGGCGTCAAGCGAGAGGGCAGATCCGATGGCATTGGTCAGAGAAATCCGATTTTTCTCAGCACGCCGCACCTCGGGGTTCCACAGCTTGACCGCTCCGTCGAAACCTGTGCTGGCCATCGTCTGACCATCCGGAGAATACGTCACGGTGGTCAAGCGATCCGTGTGCCCGCGCAGAGTGCGCAGCTCCTTCCGCGTGGCCGTGTCCCAAATCCTGATCGTGTGGTCGGCGCTGGCGCTGGCCAGGCGCTGGCTGTCCGGCGAGAAACTCACCGAGGTGATGTGTCGTGTGTGTCCCGTCAGGACCGCCAGTTCGCGGCGCGAAGGCAGGTCCAGGAGTTTGAGATGTTCCTTTTGTCCGGAGGTCCCGACCGCCAGGAATTGGCCGTCGCGTGAAATGGCCAGGGCATAAATGAACCTTGAAAAATTCGTCAGCGAAACCAATTCAGTTTGGCGAGAGACATCCCACAGCCGAACCGTCGTATCAAGTGAGCCGGAAACCAGCGTCTTTCCGTCTGGAGTAAAGGCCAGTTCAGTGACGATGTCGTGATGCCCGGCCAGACGGAACAACTTCAATTTAGTTTTGAGGTCCCAAAGAACAATCGTGTTGTTCGTGTCCGGCGCGGCCAGCAATCTTCCGTCCGGCGAGAAGGCCAGCGTGCGATGAGAATACAATCGTGCGACTTGGAGGCGGGCGATCTCCCGCCACGAGGCCGTGTCCCAGAGCCGCACGAAGTCGTCAAGACATGCCGTGGCAAGCAAAGTTCCGTCGGGAGAAAACGCAGCGTCTGGGGCCGAATCCGGGTGAAGCAACTCCGCTGCGAGTTGCCGCTTCGGCACGTCCCACACTTTGACCGAGTGATCGCGACCGGCCGTCGCCAGCAGGGTGCCGTCGGGCGAGAACGCCGCTGTATAGACAGCGTTGGAATGTCTGCCAAGCGTCAACAACTCATCGCCCTGGCATTGCTTCCAGAGATAGCGCCATTCCCAGCCGCGCAGATCTATTTTGGAGCTTGGAGCTTGGAACTTGGAGCTTGGCTGAGGCCG
Source organism: uncultured Bifidobacteriaceae bacterium (assembly GCA_964574525.1). Taxonomy (GTDB): domain Bacteria; phylum Verrucomicrobiota; class Verrucomicrobiia; order Limisphaerales; family JADLHS01; genus WYBW01. Next base: position 3,203 of record CAZNOE010000443.1, on the reverse strand, counting down.
GTGGCTGTTGAGGAAGGCGAGCGTGCGTCCCAAGTCGCCTTCCGCCAGCGCGCGTTGCGCGAGATTCATGTCAGCGGCGTAAAGGTTCTGGCGGGTCAGGAATTCGCTCACTGTCGCGCGTCGCCACTGCCATAACACACCGGCCAGTCCGAGAGCGAACACGAGATGCAGCGCCACGATGAGGCCCGCAAGCGCGGGCTTGCGCCGGCACCAGCGCCAAAGTTTTTCCGCCGGGCCGACGGACCGCGCGTGAATCGGTTCGCCGTTTTGCCAGCGCGCCAAATCTTCCGCCAGCGCCTCGGCTGAAGCGTAACGCGCATTTGGGTCTTTGCGCAGGCATTTCAGGCAGATGGTTTCCAGATCGCGGTCTATGCGATTTAGGATTTGCGATTTACGATTTACGCGCTCACGGGCCTGCCCGCTCGTAAATCGTAAATCGTCAATCGTCAATTTACTCGGCGGCACCGGCTCTTGCTCCATCACTTGTCGCAACGTCTCCAGGGCGGTGCTGGCGTGAAAGGGCGGGCGGCCAGTGAGCAGTTCGTAGAGGATGGCGCCTAGGCTGTATGTGTCGGCGGCGGTGGTGAGTTGCTTCGTTTCGCCGGCGGCTTGTTCGGGCGCCATGTAGCTGGGCGTGCCCAGGATCGCTTCACTTTGCGTCAGGCTGCTCTCCTGTTCGACCAGTTTGGCCAGGCCGAAATCGGTGACGTGCGGCTCGCCTTGCGCGTCGAGCAGGATATTGGACGGCTTGAGATCGCGATGGAGGACGCCGCGCTGGTGGGCGTAATGAATCGCTTCGGCAATGGTCTGCACGCAACGGGCCGCTTGTGGCAACGGCATGGGACCTTGGCGCACGCGGTCGGCGAGGCTCTGGCCCGCGATGTAGTCCATCGAGAAGTAATGCTGGCCCTCGTGCTCGCCGACCTCGTGAATGGCCACGATGTTCGGATGCTTCAGATTGGCGGCGGCCTCGGCTTCGGTGTGGAAGCGCTGCACCAGCGCGCGCGAAGCCAGCCGGCCGGTCAGAATCATCTTCAGGGCGACCGTGCGGTTGAGGCTGACTTGGCGCGCCTTGAAGACCACTCCCATGCCGCCGCGGGCGATTTCCTCCAGCAGTTCGTAGTCGCCGAAGTAGTGAAGCGTCGGGTTGGAGATTGCGGATTGCGGATTGCGGATTGAAGAACCCGGCGGAGGGCCATCGGCTCCAGGGGCGTTCAGTTCGCGCATGACTTGGACCATGCACGCCGGGCACAGCCCTTCGAAGGCCGCGCTGGTCAGTTCGGCCCCGCACTTCGGACATTTTTGCGCTGCGCTCATGCTGGCTCGAAGCGCGGACAGCGTGTCCGCGCACCGGCGCTTTACCCATTACAGAGGATGATTCCCCGCCGGATTACACGCTAAATCACAATAACTTTCTCCGTCGCAGCCGAGGTCACGAGGCTCACTCTGCAAATCCGAAATCCGAAATCCGAAATTGAAATGAGCCTCGTGACCCCGGCTGCCCCGATGAAACTCACCGGCCAACGGCGTCGAACAGATGACGCATTTCCTCTTCAATGTCCGCCGGGCTGGCCACGGTATGGGCGATCTCCGCGCGGATGAGTTCGCCGTAGCGTTGGCGGAGGCGGTGGACTTTCACCCCCACGGTCGCAACGGGCATTTCCAATTCGGCGGCCACCGCGTCGTAACCACCGTCGCCGGTCAGCGTCGAGAGAAAGATTTTCAAGTGATCGAATTCGCGGGTCTTGCCGGTGGCGGCAAATTCCTCCCGCAATCGGGCGAAGGCCTGCGCGAGCATCGTCAAAGCCCAGCGCTGGTCGAAAATTCTTTCCGCCGGGGCGCCGGAATCCGGTTCCAAAAGATAAAGCTCCTCGGCGTTGTGATCGTCCAGAGAGATGAACGTTTGCCCGCCGCCGCGTTTCTCCGCTCGCGCCTTGTCCCACTCGTCCGAGACAAAGTGTTTCAGCGCCGCCAGCAGGAACGAGCGAAACTTGCCCTTCTGCGGGCCGACGTTTTCAAGGAAGTTTCCCTGGAGCAGCCGGGCAAAGAAGCCCTGCACCAAATCCTGGGCGTCATGCGCGCGATGGCCTTGCCGCCGAACGTAGGCGTAAAGGGGAAACCAGTAAGTGCGGCACAACTTTTCCAGCGCCTGGACGGCTTGCGGGGACGCGCCGTCACTCGCGGCCAGCACTACGCTCCAGTGCGTGCTCGTGAATTGCGCGGCGGCGGGAGAAAAATCCGGCTGACTCGGCGTTGCCATCCTGCCCGCAGGCTAACGCAGGACACCGGCCAACGGCAAGCCATCAAACGACACGGAGCGCGAACACCCTCAAGAGCCTCAGACCTTGCGGCAGGCGGAAGCCATAGTCTGGCGATAACAACTGGGGATCAGCTCTGTTCAATTGGTTGGCCAAAGTCCAATGATCGGCCTCGCACATTTTCAGGCCAGCAGTATTAAATCGAGTATTCATCAGACCTCAGCCCCGGCAGTTGGACCAACTAGCCCGGCGGTTCAGGGCAATGGCTACGACGCAGCGGGGACAGATGCCAACGCGCTCTCAGGTGCGGCCACTCGAGTCTACGGCGTCAGAGCTTCGCCGCTTTGAAGCGGACTGTAGCTTTTCCCTTCAGTTCCGAAACCTCCACTGTCCCGCGCTCGTCCACTCTTAACTCGCCGCTGCCCACTTTCGCCGAAACTACCCGCCATCCATCCGGCACGCGGATGCGGAGCAGCGTCTGTTTCGCCGCGTTGCGCATGGGCAGTTCCAGTTTCGCGATGACTTCGCCCTTGTTGATTCTTGATTGCACGAGGAGCGAGACCGGGCCGAACGCTGTCGGCGCGCGCTCAACTTTGATTTCTTGCCCGTCGTCCAACCAGCGTTTGGGCGTGGCGAAACAAAGGCGCAGCGTTTCGGGCGTGCCGTCGTCGTCCATGTCCCAGTCCTGCACGAGCAGGTAACGGAGCATCCAGAGGAAATACGCCTGCGCGGTGCTATTCGGCGGCAGATACATCGGGCGGCCGGCAGCGGTCGAGTGTCGAGCGTCGAGGGTCGAGGGCAGGAAGCCGGACTCTCGACCCTCGACCCTCGACTCTCGACTCAGTGGGCGTAGCCCCGTGCCCTCCGCGCCGATGAATGTTTCACGTGTCAGACCTTGCGCGAGTTTGCCGTAGAAACTCACCAGCGCGCGGTCCACTTCATCCA
>CAZNOE010000442.1:2180-5414 GCA_964574525.1 uncultured Bifidobacteriaceae bacterium | reverse complement strand
GCTCTGGGCGTGCGCCGGGTGCTGGCCGTGGACGCCGGCAGCCGCCGGCTCAAACTCACGCTGGTGAAGAGCCGCTTCGGGCGCGGCCTGTGGAATAGCGCCGTGGCCCTGCTCGGGGGGTGGCCTGGTTATTCCACCGGCCGCGTCCAAATCCTGCGCGAAGAATCACTTGACCTCCACGAAGAAGGGCTGGTCACGACCGAGGAACTCAAGAACCACATTCAAAGCATCCTGGAAGAGTGCGGCCGTCCGCCCATCGCGCTCACGCTGTCGCAGCATCTGTCCACTTCGCAGACCATCGAGTTGCCCCTGGCGCCGGAGAGCGAAGTCCGCCAGCTTATCGAGGAGGAAACCGTCAAGCTCAGCGGCGTCAGCGACAGCGCGATTGTCCATGACTTCGTGCGGGTGGAATCTTCGTCGCCCAACCGCCAGCAATTTTGGGTGACGTTGTGCAAAGAGCACGACATCGAAGAGCGCGTAAAGCAACTCGGCCTCGAGCACGATGATCTTTGCGAAGTCACGACGACCGCCAACGCGCTCGTCGCCGCGTACCGCGCCGCGGCGCCGCAATCCACGGACGCCGTCCTTGTCCACGTCGGCGCGCAGAACACCCTGATTGTGGCGCTGTCGCACGCTCAAGCCGTGTTCGCCACCAGCTTTCCAGTGGGGGGCGACACCTTCACGCGCGCCATCGCCAAGGCGCGCCGTTGCTCGATTGAGGAAGCGGAATTGTTCAAGCGCGACACGAATACGCTCACGGGCGGCGAGGCCATTCCGGAATTCGCGGAATTGGTGGACGGCTGGGTCGCGGAACTCAAGCGCCAGATCAACGATTGGCTCGCCCATCGCCCCGGCGCGGCGACCGATTTCTCCTCCTTCGACATGGTCGCCAGCGGCACGGCCTTGGATCAACCCGGTTTGCTCGAGTACTTGAATGCGCGGGACGGACTGCTGCTGCGCGCCTGGCCGGTGCGCGCAGGTTTGCCGGCACACGGTTTTGAGACTGCCTATGGCACGGCGCTGCAGGCGCTCGGACTCACGGACCAACCCGTTTCGCTTCTGCCCGCCGCGCGCCGGGCCGCCGGGCACCAGCGTCTCACCACGCAGAGAATTGAGTTCGCCAACGTCGTCCTGATCGTCCTCTGTTTTCTGGTGCTGGCCTTCGGCGTGTGGCAAAAGCTCTCGTTCGTTCATCGCCAGGAAGCCCTGCTGGCCAAAGTGCAGGCGGGCAGCGACACACTGCGGGCCAACCAGGTCATGACCGCCGATCTGCTGGTCGAATACGAGGGACTCCGCCCGCTCCTCGAATGCCAGCAAAACACCCGGGACACACTCGAAACGCTCGCCTTGCTCCAGCAATCCCGCAGCAACCGCACGTTCTGGTATGTGTTGCTGGCCGACCAGCACAGTTATTTCCATCAACCCATTTCAACTTCAACCAATCGCACCGGACCCACGAACGTTTTGGCCGCGTCCGGCCCCTGGCTTCCCTTCGGCGGCGGGCCACTCTCACTCACCGCCACCAATGTCTTTCCCCCCAAGCCCGGACTCATTGTCGAAGTCTGCGTTCCGGAAGATGTCGAAGGCGCGCGCCGCGTGCTCAGTTCGATTGTCAATGACCTCAAGCAGCGGCCGCTTTTCACCAAAGTGGATTTGCTCTCCGACGATTTGCGCCGCGACCTCGCCGATCCGAAGGTGATTCTTCCAGAACGTCATTTCGCCTTGTCGTTGGACTTTGCCGCGACGGAATTCCACCAGCCGGTGCCCGCGAAAAAGCTGCGTCCAGGGGACAGCTTGTCCAGACCAAACCGGCGGCCAACGCCCACCTCCGACGAGAGCGAGGCCGGCAAAATACCTTTGCTGCCCTGAGATGTTTTCATATCTGCTCAACGAACGCCGACGACGCAGCCTGGTGCCACTGGCCGCTCTGGCGCTGACCGCGGGTTACCTGTTCGTGCTCATGCCGCTGGGCCAGCGAGCGGACAAATTGAAGGAGCCGCTCGGCAAGGCCTGGCTCAAACTCTCCGCCACGCTCGGCCAGACAAACAATCCGACCATTGATTTTGTCGGCATCACCAATCAACTCGACGCCACCCGCCAGGCCATCGCCGCGCTGGAGACGGCCAGAAAAAAGGCCGCCGCCCGGGCGGATTTGGGCGACGCCGTGCGCGAGCGGATGAATGCGCCGTTCCAACTCGTTGACTATGAAAACGAGCGCGGCAAGCAACAGGATGACTTGCGCAAACTTGCGGCCCTGCATCAAGTAACGCTCGCGCCGGCGGTCTTTGCAGGATATCCCGAGCACACGGCCGACGTAAGGCAGCCCACTCTGATGTGGGCGGAACTGGCGCTGATCGAAGACGTCCTGATCACGGCGATTCGCTGCAAAGTGGCCGCCATCCATTCGTTGAACGTGCCGCTGGCGCTCACCAACGCGCCACCGCCCGAAGGGGTCCGTACGCTGGCGGAGATTCCGGTGCAAATCGAGTTCACCGCGGCGGCGCCGGTCGTCGCCCAGTTGCTGCAAAGTCTCCCGCTGCGCGCCGACGAAATGAAGGCCGCCGGTCTGCCCGAGGTTCCCACCAACAAGCCGGCCATGTTCATCGAGCGATGGACCTTGCGCAAGCAGTCGCCCGAGAAGCCGGAGGAAGTTCGCGGCTTGCTGCGCGTCGTGGGATTTGTATTTCGCGAGTAAGCGGAGAATTTCAGCGCTGGGTTGGAAAAATGTTGGCTCAAACAATAAAAAGCCGCTGGTTCGTGAGCGTCCTGCACGCCGGCCTCTGGCTGTTGCTGGCCCTTGCCGTCCTTCGGCTGCGCGGCACCTCGCCTCATTACCTCGAAACCACTTCCCACACTTCGCCGGCCCAGAGTCCTGTGCCGGTGGCGCGCCTCGAAAATCTTTTTTCGCCCCAGTCGTCCCCCAAACCCACGGGCGCAACCAACAGCCTCAGCCCGTTTGCTACCCGTCATTTCATTCCCCCCACACCGGCGCCGCCCACAACCCGCAAAGTCGAACTGACGTATCAAGGTTTTTACCAGACCGGTGACGATCCCAAGCACGTTTTCCTCCAGGTGGATAGCGCTTTGGTCGTGAGCCTCGTGGGCGGCCGCCTCGCCACCGAATTGTTCGTCGCCGACGCGGCGATGCAGACGCTGACGTTGACGAACGTCGCGGGGCAGACCAACGTCCTGGCGTTGAACGCGAAAAAAATCGTCGAAGTGCCTGTCAAATGA
>CAZNOE010000442.1:0-2080 GCA_964574525.1 uncultured Bifidobacteriaceae bacterium | reverse complement strand
CAAGGAAGTGGGTGAGGTCCTGCTCGCGCAGGGCAAGCTCACGTCGCCGCAACTCGAACAGGTGCGCCGCCGCCAGCGCCGGCTGAACCTTCCGCAGCATCGCGCGGTGGTGGACCTGAATTTCGCCTCGGAGGAAGACACCTGGCGCGCATTGGCCGAAGTCAGCGGCCTGGAATACGTGGACCCGATCGCCCTCGACTTGAAGCGCGAGACGCTCGAACTGGTGCCGATCAAGTTTGTTTTCCATTATCACATGCTGCCCGTCGGCGCCGAGGACGATGTGGTCACGCTCGCGTTTAGCGAACCGCCGCGCCAGATGGAGCAGGGCAACTTGCGCCTGCTGCTGAACAGACGTTTCAAAATCGCCCTGGCCACACCCAGTTCCGTCCATGCTGTCATCAAAAAGAATTTCGGCCTCGGCGCGGAGACCATCCAAAAACTTCGCGCCGAACGCGGCGGCGCCGATTTGGATCGGGAAATAGTTTTCGACGTGCAGGGCAAGGACAGCGACTCCGCGCTCGAAGCCACGATCTCCGCCTTCGTGGACCAGATTTTGCAGGAAGCCCTCCGGCTCAAGGCCACGGACATTCACCTCGAGCCCTACGCGAATTCCATTCGCTTGCGCTATCGCCTGGACGGCATCCTCGAAACCGTCCCGGTGCCGGCGGACATGCGTCATCTGCATCTGGCGGTGGTGTCACGGCTCAAAATCATGGCCGGCCTGAACATTGCCGAGAAGCGCCTGCCGCACGATGGCCGCATCGCCATGAAAACCGGCGACGAAGAATACGATTTGCGCGTGTCCGTCATGCCGACCAAACACGGCGAAGCGGTGGTGCTCCGCATTCTGGGCCGCCAGAATTTGTTTCTCGATCTGAGCCAGCTCGGCATGGAGGCAAACCAGGAAGCCGTATTCGCGCAACTGACCAAACTCCCGCAGGGCCTCGTGCTGCTCACCGGCCCGACCGGCAGCGGCAAGACCACCACGCTCTACACGGCGCTCGCCCAGGCCAACGACGAAGGCCGCAAGGTCATCACGTTCGAGGACCCGATCGAGTATCAACTCGAAGGCGTTGTGCAAATCCAGGTGCGCGAACAAATCGGACTGACTTTTGCCGCCGGCCTGCGCTCCGTGTTGCGCCACGATCCCGATGTCGTGCTCGTGGGCGAAATCCGCGATTTTGAAACCGCCGAAATCGCCGTCCGCGCCGCGCAAACCGGCCATCTCGTTCTCTCCACGCTCCACACCAACGACAGCATTGGCGCCGTCACGCGCTTGCTGGAGATGAAGATTGAACCCTACCTCGTGGCGTCCTCCCTCGTGTGCAGCATTTCGCAACGGTTGGCCCGCCGCATCTGCCGCCATTGTTCCGAACCAGACCCCGACGTGCCGGCCGATGTCCGCAAGGAGATTGCGAAAGCCTTGAAGCTTGCGCACAGCGAGGTCAAAGCCTCACGCGGCCGGGGCTGCGTGGAATGCAATCAGAAAGGCCATCGGGGGCGCGTGGCCGTTTACGAGATGTTCCTGCTCAACGAAGCCATCACCGATCTCATTCAACCCGGCGTCAAAACCGGCGACCTCCGCGAGGCCGCGCGCAAGGTCGGCTGGCGTTCATTGCGCGAAATGGGCTGGCTCAAAGTCCAACGCGGCCTCATTCCCATTTCCGAGCAGGAACGCTGGACGCGCATCATTGACCCAGCCGCTCTCATGGCGGAAAGCTGATTCCTCTCTTAACTGTTCTTCGTCTCGGTTCGTCCTCGTCCTCGTTCTCCTCCTCGTCCTCGATTTTTCGAGAGTTTTCGAGGACGACGACGACGACGAGAACGAGGAGGATGTGATAGATCACGCTTTTGTCTCCTCCCCATTGGGAAGCACTCGGCCGCGTGGCTCAGGCATCTTCAACAACTGAACGGCGTCAATCTCTTCGATTCCCTGAAGGTAGGCCTTGGCGATTCGGTGCATGCCGTCAAGCACCTCTCCCGACGGTGAAAGGATGATGGGGTAGGTGAGATCGGCCTCATAAATATCGCGCGCGTGGTCGGCAATTGTGCGGCACGTGGGCAGGATCTTCAGCGGTCC
>CAZNOE010000441.1:0-5422 GCA_964574525.1 uncultured Bifidobacteriaceae bacterium | reverse complement strand
GACACCGCCAGCGTGCCGACGATCATCATCAATCAGCCGGCGCTTGGCATCACGAATGTGCAGATTGCGTTTGTAAGTGAGTCGAACTCGTTGGCCGAAGTCGCCCTCACCCTCCCCTTTGGTGAGGCACGGGTCGTCCCTTTCGATGTTCCGTTTGGGAAATGTGTGTTCCTCGACACCACGTTTCTGCCCGGCACGGTGGCGCTCAACTTGTTCGGCCACGAGGTTCAACTGCTGCCCCGCGTGCTGACGATAGACAAAGTTGAAAGGGCCTGGCGTTCGGGCGAAATCATTTCGCTTCAGCATAGCGTGAGGCCCGCGTCTCAACCGTAGCGGCGGCTCGACCGTCCGCCGCAAATCATTTGATCGGCTGTTTAACGACCGTCGCTGCGCATCACCTGTAAATCAAAAACTTCTCCCGCCGTTTCTGAAATTCATCCAATTCCGTTTTCCACTCAGCGCGGATTTCGCCCAACGGCTTGTCGGTTTTGACCGCGTCGAGCGTTGGCTGGTGCAGCAATAGGTGTTTGATTTTGTCGGGCTTAAAATCATTTGGGTAAAGCCGGTAAAGTGTTTTTGCCATTTGCAATCCCACGTCCACGACGTTGCAGCGGTCACGGTCGTTGAGCATGATGTAAACACCGCCACAGTTGGTGCCCTTGTGAACGCTGTACGTGGGCGTGAAGCGGATTGGCACGAAGCTCACGCCCGGCAGCTCGGCGCGGTTGAGCTCCTCCGCGAGCCGCACATCATCCACGTACGGCGCGCCGATTATTTCGAACGGTGTGTCTGTCCCGCGTCCCACCGACAGCGCGCTTTCCAGCAAGCCGATGCCCGGATATAGAATCGCCGCTTTCAGGCTGCGCATGTTTGGCGAGGGATTGGCCCACGGCAGACCGGTTTCATCGAACCACTCCTCACGACGCCAGCGCTCGATTTCAATAACCGTGAGGTCAGCCTTCAGATTCTTCTCGGTATTATACATCCTCGCAAGTTCACCGAGCGTCATTCCGTGCCGAAGCGGCACTTTATAGAAGCCCACGAACGTGGGGGGCTCGGCGAGCACTGGTCCGTCAATCATTGTGCCGGTGATGGGGTTCACCCGATCGAGTACGAAAATCTGTTTGCCGTTTTCCGCCGCCGCTTCGATCGCGAAGCCCATCGTGGAAGGGTAGGTGTAAAAGCGGCAGCCGATGTCCTGGATGTCATAGACCAGCGCATCAAGGTCCTTCAGATGCTCCGGCTTCGGTTTCCGCGTTTCGCCGTAGAGACTGTAAATCGGCAGGCCCGTCTTTTCGTCCTTGCTGTCGCCGACCTTCTCATCCACCGCACCGCGAATTCCGTGCTCCGGGCTGAACAACGCGACCAGCGTCACGCCCGCAGCGTCCTTGAGCAAGTCAATCGTCAGGTTGCGGTCGCGGTCGTGCCCGGTGTGATTGGTGATGAGGCCAATGCGCTTGCCTTTGAGCGGCGCGAAATTATTTTTCACGAGGACGTCAATGCCGTTGAGTACCCTTGCCTGCTTAAGCACGTTCGCCGAGGCTGGCGTTCCGGCGTTTGACTTTGCCTGTTCGTCAGCCCGCGCTGCCAGTGCGGCCGGAACGTAGCTAAAGTTGAAATCAGTCACCGCCTCGGCTGCCAGCGTGCCGAGCTTGGCGCGCAAAGCGCTCACGTTCCCCTTCTCGGTCGGATGATTTCGGTTCGACAAAAATATCACGAAAGTTTGCGAGAACGGATCAATCCACAGCGACGTGCCCGTCCAGCCGGTGTGGCCATAAGAACCCAGCGGGAAAATCTTTCCGCGCGGGCCGCTGTAACTGGAGTCAATGTCCCAGCCCAGCCCGCGCCGCGCGCTGATGCCAGGCGGCGTTTGCACGCTTCTCATCAAAATCACGGTTTCCGGTCTGAAGATTCGCACTCGGTCGAGTTCGCCAAGATTCAGCAGCATCCTCACGTAACGGGCAAGGTCAGCGGCGGTAAGAAAAAGTCCCGCGTGCCCGGCAACCCCGCCCATTTTTCGCGCCGTCGGATCATGAACGATCCCGCGCCAGGGTTTTCCATCCACTACCTCCGTCGGCGCAATGCGCGGCAGCTTGGCCGCCGGCGGCAGATAACCGGTGTCCGTCATTTTCAGCGGCCCATGAATTTCGCGGGCCACAAAAACTTCGAGTGGTGTTTTGCTGACGCGTTGAACGATCTCGCCGAGCAGAAAGAAATTGATGTCGCTGTAACGCAGGGCCGTGCCGGGCGTGGATTGCAATTTTTCTTCGCAAGCCTTTTGAATCGCCGTCTCCCGGCCGTGCCAATCCGTCCTGGTTTCGATGTCCGGCCGCAACCCCGATGTGTGCGTCAATAGTTGACGAACGGTGATGTTCTCTTTCCCGTCGCCTTTGAATTCCGGAATGTAAGTCTGCACCCGCTCGTCCAGGTTCACCTGCCCGCGCTCGACCAACAGCATCACCGCCGGCAAACAGGCCACGACTTTCGTCAGGGACGCGGCGTCGAAAATCGTGTCCTCAGTCATCGCTTCCCCGGCGGGCACCAGCGCGCGCTCACCGTAGGCTTTGTGATAGCTCGCGCCGTAATGCTCCACCCACAACACGCCGCCGGCACAGCGCTTGTCCGCTATGGCTTCGTTAATCGCCGCGTCCATCTCGGCGAGTTTTTCCAGGTGAAGCGGCGGGGTCCCGGATTGCGAGAACGAGTTCGACGCGACCGTGGTGCAAAGTAACAGCGCGAGGGGAATTCCCCACGACCAACCCACCCCTGACCCCTCCCAGGAGGGGAACTGCCGCTGCACGCGCGATGACACGTTCCCCTCCTGGGAGGGGTCAGGGGTGGGTTGATTCATGAGTTTGGACACACACCACACGGTCGAGGTCTTCATTTCGCCGCAGAATAAAACGAGCGCGCTCGGCTTGGCAACCAACGCTTTCGCGGCGCAACTTCCCCTTGCGCAACTCGCCTCGCCTGGTGCAGCTTGCGCTCGCCAAACAGATTGAAAGAAACATGACGCCGAATACGAAACGAAAATCCGCGCAGCGCATTTCCGTCTCTCCGGGTGCGAAATTACGCGCTGCTCTGCGAGCCGAGCGGCCACTGCAAATCGCCGGCGTCGTTCACGCCTATGCCGCCATTCTCGCTGAGAGCGCGGGTTTTCGTGCGCTCTACCTTTCCGGCGCGGGCGTTGCCAATGCTTCTTACGGCCTGCCCGACATCGGCCTTACCACGCTCGACGACGTGCTCATTGACGTGCGCCGCATCACACACGCGACACGCCTGCCGTTGTTGGTGGACGCGGACACGGCTTGGGGAAATCCTCGAAGGACTGTCCGTGAAATGATCAAAGCCGGCGCGGCGGGAATTCACATCGAAGACCAGGTTGAAGCCAAACGCTGCGGCCACTTGCCCAACAAACAACTCGTCGCGCCGGAACAAATGGCCGCGCGCATCCGCGCCGCCGTGTCGGGGAAAACGAATCCTGCCTTCGTCATCATGGCGCGAACCGACGCGGCGGACGTTGAGGGACTCGACGCAGCGATTGATCGATCACGGCTTTATCGCGACGCGGGCGCAGACATGATTTTCGCCGAGGCCCTGAGAACACTCGATGATTATCGTCAGTTCGCGGGCGCTGTAAGAATTCCCGTGCTGGCCAACATCACTGAGTTCGGAAAAACTCCGCTGTTCACTGCGCGAGAACTGAAATCAGCGGGCGTAAGCTTGGTGTTGTATCCGCTCTCGGCCTTTCGCGCGATGAACGCGGCCGCGCTGAAAGTGTATCGCGCCATTCGCGCTGATGGCACGCAACGCCGCGAGCTCGCTCGGATGCAAACCCGCGCCGAGCTTTACCGATTGCTCCGATACGATGCTTTGAAGAAAGGAAGACCATGAGCGCAGACAAAACAGCCGGACTCGCCGGTGTCACGGCGGGTGAAACCACCATTTGCACGGTCGGCAAGCTGGGCATGGGTCTGACCTACCGTGGCTATTCGATCAATGACCTCGCGAACCATGCCACGTTTGAAGAAGTCGCGTTCCTTCTGCTCTACGGACATTTGCCAAACCGCGACGAACTCGGTGATTATCAGTGCAAACTTGCGTCGCTGCGAGGATTGCCCGCTGCGCTGCGCGCGGTGCTTGAGCAATTGCCCGCCTCGGCTCATCCGATGGATGTGTTGCGCACGGGTTGTTCGGCGCTCGGCTGCATCGAACCGGAAGGCGAAGGCCGCGATGCCATGCACGTCGCCAATCGCTTGCTGGCTACGTTTCCTTCGATGCTGCTTTACTGGTATCAATTCGCAAAAACTGGAAGGCGCATTGAAACACAAACCGATGACGCGAACATGGCGGCACATTTTCTACATCTGCTGCTTGGCAAACCGGCGGATGAAGCGCGCGTCCATGCGCTAAATACGTCGCTGATCCTTTACGCCGAGCACGAATTCAACGCCTCTACTTTCGCCGCGCGGGTGACGACCTCCACGCTGGCAGATTTTCATTCGGCGATCTGCTCCGGCATCGGCACGTTGCGCGGCGCGTTACACGGCGGCGCCAATGAATGGGCCATGGCGCTGATCGAAAAGTTCCAGACGCCCGATGAAGCCGAAGCGGGCGTGCTCGAAATGCTCTCTAAAAAACAACTCATAATGGGCTTCGGCCATCGCGTTTACAAAAAATGCGACCCGCGCTCCGCGCCCATCAAGGAACTCGCGAAGCGATTGGCCCGAAATGACGCCGACCGAACGCTGTTTGCCATCGCCGACCGCATCGAAGCCGTGATTTGGCGCGAGAAAAGGATCTTTGCCAATCTCGATTTCTTCAGCGCCGTGGCTTATCGCTTCTGCGACATTCCTACACCGCTGTTCACTCCCATTTTTGTCATTTCGCGCACGTCCGGCTGGTCAGCCCACATCATGGAACAGCGCGCCAACAATCGCCTGATCCGGCCGACGGCGGAATACGTCGGGCCAGAGCCCCGGTCATTCACACTTATTGGCGAGCGTTAAGGATTTCCCCGACTCTCTCCCAAGCGCTCCATGCCTCCACACATCGCGAACACCAATCGGCCACCGTTCGACGGACTGCTCTCACAAATCACGGACTACGTCTGCGATTTCAAAATCACCAGCGACGAAGCTTTCAACACCGCTCGCCATTGCCTGATGGACACGCTCGGTTGCAGTTTGCTGGCGCTGAAATATCCCGCCTGCGCAAAGCTGCTCGGCCCAATTGTGCCGGGAACCGTCGTGCCCAACGGTGCGCGCGTGCCGGGAACGAATTACATTCTCGATCCCATCGCCGCCGCGTTCAACATCGGCACACTTGTCCGCTGGCTTGACTTCAACGACACGTGGCTCGCAGCGGAATGGGGTCATCCCTCCGACAACCTCGGCGCGATTCTCGCCGTGGCGGATTTTGT
>CAZNOE010000440.1:0-5424 GCA_964574525.1 uncultured Bifidobacteriaceae bacterium | reverse complement strand
CGCTTCTTCGAACTCCGCCGTGGCAGGAGGCGTGGATGAAAACGCGAAATCCAGTCTGCCTTTTCTTGACTCTGTTCGCCGCGTGGTCGCTTCGCGCGGCTACGAATTCCGACGACTCGGCTGACCTATTGGTCTTAAGTCCGCCGCATCCGGAATTGCCTCCAACAATTTGGGAACAATACGGCGCGTGGCTTGTCGTTGCCGCAGTCGCGCTGCTGGCGTTGGCATCCTTCGCTGTGTGGTGGTGCCTGCGCCCAAAGCCGCCCGTCGTGTTGCCGCCGGAAGTTGCCGCCCGCCAGGAATTGGAGGCGCTGCGGCAGCGAACGGAAGATGGGAAAATGCTAAGTGAGGTTTCACGTGTCCTGCGGCGCTATGTGGCGGCGGCGTTTGAATTGCCACGGGATGAATTCACGACCTCGGAATTTGGCCGGACGCTGGCGGGCAACGAAAAAATTGGGTCAGACCTCGCAGTGGCGGTGGGCGAATTCCTTCGCCGTTGCGATGAACTCAAGTTTGGGCCGTCTATTTCGCCGACGCCGATGGGTGCGGCTGCCCACGCACTCGAACTCGTCAAACGAGGGGAAGCGCGCCGCGCCCAGTTGCGGCAGACGGCTACGGCGGCTGCCGCCGGTTAGCCTGCCCAACGCCCATGAACGGAAATCTTGAATTTCAATATCCGTGGCTGCTGGCGCTGCTGGCGTTGCTGCCGGTCTATGCATTCCTGCGCGGACGGGTCGGCAAACATTCGGCGCTGAGTTTTTCCAGCGCCGACATCGCGCGCGCGGCGGGCGCAACGGCACGCGCGGCGGCGGGGCGTTTGCTGATGTTTCTCCGGCTGCTGGTCGTGGCGCTTGCCATCATCGCGCTGGCGGGACCCCGTTTTGCCAATGATCGGACCGAGACCCAGGCCAGCGGCGTGGACATCATGCTCGCGCTCGACTTGTCATGGTCCATGATGGCGTTGGACATGAGCAGCCCGCGCGAGCGCGTGACGCGTTTCGACATCGCTTCTGAAGTCCTGGAGGATTTCATTCGCAAACGGCCTACGGACCGGATCGGGCTGGTGGTTTTTTCGGCGGTGCCTTATCTGGCGAGTCCGCTGACGTTGAACCACGACTGGCTCGTCGAGAATTTGCAACGCATGCACATCGGGATGATTCGCGAACTCGGCACCGCCATCGGCGATGCGACCGCGGCGGCGGCAAAACGTCTCAAGTCCGCCAAAGACAGCAAGAGCCGCATCATCATCGTGTTGACGGACGGTGACAACAATCAGGGCCAGATTGATCCGGTGCCAGCGGCGCAACTGGC
Source organism: uncultured Bifidobacteriaceae bacterium (assembly GCA_964574525.1). GTDB lineage: Bacteria > Verrucomicrobiota > Verrucomicrobiia > Limisphaerales > JADLHS01 > WYBW01. The sequence continues at coordinate 4,113 of CAZNOE010000440.1, read as the reverse complement.
CGCTGCGCTCGGCGCGAAGGTTTATACCATCGGCATCGGCGTCGAAGAGCCGTGCCAGTTGCCGAGGTTTGAACCGGCGACCGGCAAACTGGTGCTCGATCCCAACGGCAACGTCATTCTCGGACTCATCTTGCAGCCGGCGAACTATACCGTGCTGAGCAAGATGTCCGCGCTTTCGAAGGCCAAATCTTATCGCGCGAAAAACCGGCGTGAACTCCAGAGCATTTATGACGAGATTGACCGGCTGGAAAAAACCGAGGTGAAGCTCCGCCGTTACACGATTTACACACCGCTCTTTCAATGGCCGTTGCTGACGGCGTTCTGTCTGCTCGCGTTGGAACAGGTGTTGGCCAATACGCGTTATCGGAGGGTGCCATGAGACGATACGAAGTCCAGATGCTGGATGCTGGATGCTGGATGCTGGATGAACTGGCGATGGTCAGTCTTGTTCACGCATCACGCATCACGCATCACGCATCACGCGCCCGGCTTCGCTGCGCTCTGGCCCGGCACCTCACCCATCACACAGCGCAACGCTGAACGTCATGGATTTCACCCATGCTCATTTGGCCGAACCGCATTGGCTGTGGCTGGCCGTGGCGGCACCGGTGATACTGATCGCCTTGCAGCGCTACGCGGCGGCGGCACGGCGGCGGCAGTTGGCTACGCTGGCGGCGCCGCAATTCCTCGACGATCTCACGCGCTCGCACAGCCCGGCGCGTCGTGCGCTCAAAGATATTCTGCTGGTGCTCGCGGTGGCCGGCGTCGGCGTGGCACTGGCCCGTCCGCAGTGGGGCGTGCAGGAATTGGCGGGGCAGGCGTTGGGCGAAGACATCGTGTTCGCGGTGGATTGTTCGCGGAGCATGCTGGCGGCGGACGTGTCGCCCAACCGGCTGGAGCGCGCGAAGCTGGCCGTATTGGAATTCGTCCGGCGCCACGGGCGGGGGCGCGTTGGGCTGGTGGCGTTCGCGGGCCAGGCGTTTTTGCAATGTCCATTGACCTTCGACTACGGCGCATTTGAGGATGCGTTGCGCGCCTTGGACGACCGGGCGATCGTTGTTCCCGGCACGGACATCGGCCGCGCGCTGGACGAGGCGTTTCACGCGATGGAGAAGATAGACCGGAGAAAAGTTGTGGTGCTTCTGACGGACGGGGAAGACCTCGAAAAATCGGGCGTCACCATGGCGGAATCGCTCGCCGGCAAAGGCGTCGTGGCATTCACCGTGGGCGTCGGGACCGAAGCGGGCGCGGAAATTCAAGTGATAAACGAGCAAGGGCAGCCGGAGTTGGTGCGCGACACCAAAGGAGAAACCGTCCGCAGCCGGCTCGACGAAACAACGTTGCGAAAGATCGCACAGGCGACGAAGGGAAATTATTATCCGCTGGGATCGTTGGGCGAAGGTCTGGCGAAAGTCCGCCTGGCCATGGAGAGAACGGATTTTGCCTCCGGCCCGGCGCCGGTGCGGAAGCTGGGCGTGGACCGGTTCCATTTGCCCATTGCGGTTGTGCTCGGGCTGCTCGTTGTGGAATCCTTGATGGGTACGCGACGACGGACAAGCGCATAATATGAAATCTACGATTTACGATTTACGATTTACGAGTTGCACGCGGTTTCGCCGGGCGCGCGCAAATCGTAAATCGCTGATCGTAAATTTGATGGTCGCGGCCGTCTTGCTCGCGCCGGTTGTTCGCGCCACCAGTTCAAATTCACTCGCGCCAACCAACGCGCCCGCCGCGAAGCCGGAACCGCCGCCGAACACGCCACGCGAATTTTTCAACGCCGGCTCACAGAAATTGCGGGAGGGAAAGTTGCGGGAAGCCGAAGCGTTTTTGCAGAGCGCGCTGGCCAGGCAGGACGAACGAGTGCAGCCTCCGACACTTTACAATCTCGGCCACGTCCGTTTTGCGCAGGGCTTGGAGGAATTGAAAAAATCACTTTCGGCCAAGCCCACGGCCGCGCGTGGTCGTGCGGCAGCGCAGCGGAGTGACCCGGCGATCCAACAGGCCGCCGATGCGCTGGCCGGCCACGATGTTCAAAAAATGGTGGCGGCCTATCAACACGGTCGCGGCGTGCGGAAGGAGTTGAAGGCGGCTGCGGAAGCCGTGCGTCGGGCACTCGAGCTTCACGGCGCCGCGCTGCGGAAATGGCAGCGGGCGCTGGGAGATTTCAAGAGCGCGGCGGAGTTGAACCCGGCCGACGCAGAAGCCCGGCACAATGCGGAAATCGTCGAGCGGGCGATCGCAAAGCTCGTGGACAGTATTGTCGAGATGCAGCAGGTCGCGATGGGCATGTCGCCGCGCGAGCGCGAACTTGGCGAAAAATTGAAGCAACTCAAGGGGCAGATCCCCGAGCCTTTCATGCCGCCCGGCGCCGCAGGCGATGACGAAGATGATGAGGACGGGAAAGGTCGTCCGCCGGAGATAAAGCCTGGGGACAAGGAAGGAGCGTCGAAGGAGGGAGAGGAAATCATGATTTCTCCGGAAACAGCGGGTTGGCTGTTGGAAGGATTCAAACTGGATGGCGAGCGCCGTCTGCCGATGGGACAGGGCGAGCAGGGCAAACCGCAGGACCGCGCGAAACGGAACTGGTGATCTCTCCAAAAGACGACACATGGACATTGTTGTGAGGAAACATCCAACATCCAACATCCAACATCCAACATCGAATGTCCGGCAGGCGGGCGCTGCTTTGGGCGTTGGATGTTGGATGTTGGATGTTGGATGTTTGTTCCGATTGATGGTGACACTGCTCGCACCCGGCGCAATTGTCGCCACCCGCGCGCAGCCAGCACTCCGACCAGACCCGCTCGGGCAGCTCATGGTGAGCCAGCCTTCCATTGACATCACCACGAAGGTCGAGGCGACTGCAGCATTTGATCCCCCGGTGGTCCGCCCCGGCGAAAAGTCAACCTACCGCGTCACGTTCAACGCACTGGAAGATTCGGTCCGATGGCCGGACGAGATTGCCGCCCCGCCCCAACTCGCCCTGCGCCTCAGCGCGCGCGGCCAGTTTCTGCAGCCGACGGTTGACAAACTGAAACCTCAGACCGCCATCAATTACCACGTTCGTGCTTCTGCGCCCGGCTCATTTACCATTCCGCAGTTCGTGGTTCAGGTTTACGGGCGTCCTGTCACCGTGCCGGCGGCCCGGCTTGATGTCGTTTCTGAACCCGCCACTGCCGCGCCGCCGGCGCTTCAGCTTCACCTCGAATTGTCTGAAACCAACGCGTACGCCGGCCAACCTGTCGGGGTGCGCGTGCTGATGCCGGCTGCCATCTCGAACGTGGTGCAGGGTCTGGCGCAGATGCGGTTGAACGGAGACGGAATTCTGGTGGATCAAGGCATCGCGCGACAGACCATTACGATGATGCCGTACGACGGACGTAACATGCCGACTTACATTTTTGAAACGATCCTCACACCGCTCGTCGTGGGGAAGCTCGCCGTTTCCGCGCAGGGCTTCACGGCGGGCAACCGCTTCACCGGCGCGATTACGATTCAAGGCCAGGTGACCATCCCGGGCGGGCCGCCACAATATCTTTTGCTCGATTCCGATCCCGTCACACTGAACGTCCGGCCTCTGCCGCGATCCGGTTCGTTGCCCGGCTTCACCGGCGCGATTGGAACTTTTATCTTCGATCCGCCACAACTCTCAACCAACCAGGTATCCGTGGGAGACGCGGTGAAACTCGTGGTGACATTCCGCGGAGAAGGCAACCTGGCTCGATTCGTGCCGCCGCCGCCGCCGGCCGCCCCGGATTGGCAGGTGTCCGCCGCCGTTCCGGGAGGCGCACCAGTCCCGATCCGTCCAGGGGTTGCTCCGCCGGCCGGAAACTCCGTCGCTTTTTCCTACGCACTGGTCCCGCTCACGAACGGAACTCTTGCCACGCCCGCGGTCCCGTTCAGTTACTTTGACCCCAAACGTGCGGCCTATGTGGATCTGACAATTCCATCCGTGCCCATCACGGTTACACCTGGCACGACTGCAACAGATCCACAAATCCTGGCGGAAGCCAACGCCGTCTTCGCAGCGGATGAAAAAAAACTCGCGCTCAGCGCACTGGCCACGACGCCGGGGCGCGTTGCCAACAGCCTGGTGCCGTTGCAGCAACG
>CAZNOE010000439.1:0-5444 GCA_964574525.1 uncultured Bifidobacteriaceae bacterium | reverse complement strand
ACCGAGCGCATGTAAGAAAAGGCGGCTTCGCCAAAGGCGCGTTCGCCCGTCATTCCTTTTTCGACCGCGTCGAGGAGGTCCACGGATTCCCAGTCACGCTGCAAGGCCGCCAGGGATTCCTCGTTCCAGCCCTCCGCTTGCAGCGCTTCCCATGTCACCGACAGACCGAGGCCGGCAATGGCCGTGCGAATCATCTGGTTGACGAGCGTGAGGTCTTCGTGATGGAACAGGGCGAGTTTCACGAGCGCGTGAAGGTCAGCCTGCGCACGGCCGAGATCATGCGCGTGCAGCGCAACGATGGCGTCAGCCGAAAGAGAATATGCCGCCGTCCGCAACTGGACGAATGGGCCGTTGGGCTGGTTGAAAAAATTCGTCGGGTCGTTGAAGAAGTAGCGCGGCGGATTCTGCGCTGCATCGCGGATGCCATGCAAAGCATCGGCCGAGAGGTCGAAGTGCTCGGAGAGATTTTCCCACGTGACGTTCGTGTTGCCGGCCCATGAGGAACGGAGCGGCGGTTGCCCCACGGCCCAGGAAACCCGCACCCGGCCCGCGCTCTCGAAGTGAAACAGGTCCAGCAAACCTGGATCAAACTTCGCCCTGCCGATCAGATTCACGCTGGAGAGGAGCAGGTTGAGGCTGCCGTTGGTCTCCGGCGGGCGCGGGAAGCCGAACTCTGCTGCGGCAAGCTTCTCGCCTTTCGCCCGCAGGCTGGCCTTGTAGGCGGCGAGTGCTCTGCTGGAACTTGAGCCTCGTACGCAACTTCGCGCCACTACGGCGACGAGCAAGACAACTACGAGGACGATTATGAGACGTATGGTTCTACTCATCCGGCGTTGCCTTGCCTTTCGACGGCGACAAGGAATGGAAAACCAAAGGGCACAGAAAGTTTCGGCTATCGCACAATTTGAACTTCACCATGTCACGCTATCAAATCGGCTTGGCGCTGTCCGATAATCTGTGACGAAGAAATTGTCGTGCATGACGGTTCATTTTCCGGTTATTCAATATCCGTCAAACCGAGGTTTCGAGGGAACTGCACGATGCAACGAATGTCATTTCTGTCCGGGCTTTGTCTCGCAGCGATCAGCGCCGCCGCCGCGATACCGGACGATTTTCCGCAATTCCAAGTTCCCGGCCACGAAAAGGAAATGGCCACCGTGCGCGAACTGTTCTGGCTGCATTATCCGGGCGCGGGACCGAAAGCCACGCTTTGGGACGAATGGCTACCCGATGCATCGCTCTGGCCCGTGATCTCCACAGAAAACAAATCCGAAGCAATGCGGCAGGCGTGGTCGTCCACGCTCACTGGGCGCATCCTGGATCCGGAGGGCTACGTGGCGACGCATCAGCACGCCAGCATTGCGCACCAACTCGGCTGGCCGTTTCCGTTTTGGAATCAAGGCCGGCGCGGTTGCGGCTGGCATTTCTCGTTCAAGAACACGATTGGTCCAAACTGGCGGCCCCATGAATTGAGCAAGACCGAGGGTTGGAAACTCGACGGTGCCAGCGACACCGGGACAAATGAATACGGCTGGCGCATTGAAGTGACGAATGCTGCCGCCGTCGCCACAGCGCCGCCGTGGAAGTGCCACACGTTTGAAATTCCATTTCTTCAATTGCGCTGGCAGGCGACCGGGCTGGGCGCGGCGCAACCGTTCATCGAGTGGACCACGCCATCAGCAACGAATTTCAGCACGGAGCGGCGCATGTATTTCGAACCGGTGAAAGGCGACGTCATCAGCTACACGATGATCCCGATGTATCGCCATCCGCAGTGGACCGGCGAAGTCGCGCAATTGCGCATCGGCCTTGGCAACTCCGCGCCGGGTAGCGTGACAATTCAGGCGTTCTTCTCGCAGTACGACACCCGCCACAACATCAACTCGCAAAATTTCATTCGCGGCTGCGCGAAATATTTCTGGTGGACGCACGACCTGAATTTCCTCCGCGCAAACATCAACCGGATGCGCACGGCGCTTCGCTACGTCATGACGGAGCATCAGGCGTTGGAGCGCAAAGTGGTTTACACGGGTTGGGTCGGACACAGCGGGCGCAGCGGGATCAAGCGCACCATGGAAGGGAAAAAGGAACTCATCACCGGCGAAGGCATAGGCAACAATTATTGGGACCTCATGCCGTTTGGCGGATTGGATTGCTACGCAACGATCCAGTATTACGACGCGGTGCTTGCGTTGGCGCAGATCGAACGCGAAATCCGCGACCATCCCGAATGGCAAATGCCGCCGGGCGTCTTGAGTTTCAAACCCGAAACACTTGAAAGCCATGCGACCGCAGTGAAAGCAAGAGGCAACGACCTGTTTTGGAACAACAAAACGCAGCGCTTCAACGCTTGCATTGACGCCGACGGCAATCCTCATGAATACGGCTACACGTTTCTGAATCTTGAAGCCGTCTATTACGATTTCGCCACGCCGGAACACGCCCCGGCGATCTTGAGTTGGGTCAATGGTGACCGCGTGGTCGAAGGCGATACCTCGCAGGGCAAAGACATTTATCACTGGCGCTTTGGGCCACGCGCGACGACGAAGCGAAATCTGGATTGGTACTTCTGGGCGTGGAGCAACCCCGAGTCCATCCCGTGGGGCGGCCAGGTGCAGGATGGCGGCGCGGTGCTGGGTTTTTCGTATCACGATCTCATGGCCCGGCTTAAAGTTCTCGGCCCAGACAACGCGTGGTCGAGACTTCAAGAAATCCTCAGGTGGTTCGAGGAAGTTCAAGCTGCCGGCGGCTACCGAAAATACTACAACGGCGCTCGCGAAGGGTCATTGCAAGGCGGCGGCACGGCGGGAGGGCTTGGCCTCGACCAGGAATTCTTCGAGAGCGCGCTCGTTTCGCAGGTCATGCTCTATGGATTCCTCGGCTTCGCCCCGCGCGGTGACGGATTCAGGTTGAATCCACGCCTTCCATCGGAATGGCCGGAGTTGGTCGTTGATCGGATTCGTTTCCAAAATCTGACTCTCCGGGTGCGGGCGGCGAGAGGTCTGATCGAAGTCCGCAAAGAAGGCTCGGTCGCAGAGCCGACGTTCGTGCTATTGCCCGAAGCCAGGTGGAGGGCAAGGTGGCTGCGTGAAGATGGCTCGGTCTTGAAGGAAGCTTCTCTTTCAAAACGCAAAGCCGATAGCGCTTTCGAACTGAACTGGGACGCCGCCGCCGGCATTCAATTTGAAGCTCAACCCGGCAAACCCGCGCAACCATGATGCGTTTCATCAAATTCGCGCGCTTGCTCGCATGCGTCGGGTCCACCCTGGCACACGCTGCCTTCGCCCAAACGAACGCGCCGTTGGCGAACACCACGAATGCTTTCACGAAAGCGGCAGGTGATCCCGAAACATTTTTTCGCTCGCAACCATCCAAGCCCGGTGAGTTCCGCGCTACGTGGATTCACTCAGGCTACGGGATCGAGGGCTGGGGCTGGGACGAAACCGTCGGAGTGCTGAAGAGCAATGGTTTCAGCGCCATCATCCCCAATATGCTCTGGGCCGGCGTCGCGCATTACCCAAGCAAAATCCTGCCGGTCAGCCCGAAGGTGAAGGAGCAAGGCGATCAAATTGCCGAATGCCTCAAGGCCTGCCGCAAGTACGGCATCGAAATGCACGTGTGGAAAGTGAATTACAATTTGCTCAACGCCCCTCCGGAGTTTCTCGCCAGATTGCGCGGTGCGGGCCGCACCCAAAAGAACAGGCGAGGCAAAGATGTAAATTGGCTTTGCCCGTCGCATCCGGAGAATTTCGCGCTGGAACGCGATTCCATGCTCGAAGTCGTGCGCGATTACGACGTGGACGGTATTCACTTCGATTACATCCGTTACCCTGATAAGGACGCGTGCTTCTGCTCGGGCTGCCGCGAGCGATTTGAAAAGGCCGACGACGTGAAAATCGAGAAATGGCCGGACGACGTGCTGACTGGCGAACATGCCGGGAAGTTCGCCGACTGGCGCCGGGAGCAGATCACGCGACTCGTGCGCGCCGTGAGCCTGGAAGCGCACGCAATCAAACCGAAGATTAAAGTATCGGCGGCAGTTTGGGGCGGCTGGACGAATGCGCGCCGGTCAATCGGCCAGGACGCATTGGCATGGATTGACGCCGGCTATCTGGACTTCGTTTGCCCGATGAACTACGAAGGCTACGATGAGGTGTTCGCCGATTTAACCCGAAAACAAGTGTCAGCGACGAATCACAAGACGCTGCTCTACATCGGCATGGGCGCGCACAAGCTTTCCGGCCCGGCACAACTCGCCCGGCAGATTCAACTCACGCGCGATCTCGGCGCGGATGGCTTCGTGGTTTTTAACCTGACCGAAAAACTGGCCACCCAATTCCTGCCGCCGCTGCGGCTCGGCACAACCGCCGCGCCTCCGGCCTCGCGCCCATGATTCATCATATCCATCATGTTTCCGTCTGCTTCCTGCTGGCGGCTTTGACAACGCCGGCATTCGCCGCCGAACCACAGATCACCAACCGCGCGCCGCAGCCGGATGAAATCGGCTATCGTCCCGCCGACGGTTCGACCGTGCGCATGAATCCGCCTTCGCTCACGTGGCTGCACGAACGCGAGGCTCAGACCTACACAGTCCAGTGGAGCCGGCGCGCCGATTTGAACGAGGCCACGACCATCACGAATCTGCCTTTCAACGTTTACACGCACGCCACGCCGCTTAAGACCAGGCAATGGTTCTGGCGTTATCGCTTCACCACCAAGGAAGGAAATACGTCGAGTTGGAGTCTCACGCGCAGTTTCACCGTGCCGGCGGACGCGATTGAATTCCCCATGCCCACGCGCGCACAGCAACGCGAGCGCGTTCCGGTGAGTCACCCGCGCCTGTTCTTGCGCCCCGAAGACTTGCCCCGCCTGCGCGAACTGGCTCGTGGTCGCGAAGCGAAGGCTTTTGATGCATTGCGTGCCGAGGCGGACCGTTACATCGCCGCGGGCCCGACACCCGAACCCGAACACCTCGGCTCGGCCACCGACAAAGAGAACAAAGAACTGGTGAAATACTGGTGGCCGAATCGCGAGCAGGCCCAGCGCGCCTGTCGCGAGGCAGAGACGATTGCTTTTGTTTATCTCATCACTCACGAACCGAAATACGCCGACGCCGCGCGCAAATGGGTATTGCACCTGGCGTCGTGGAATCCGGACGGCCCGACGAATTTCAAACTCAACTGCGAGGCCGGCAAAGTCATGCTCTTTCATCCGGCGCGAGCCTATGACTGGGCGTGGGACGCGCTTTCAGAGGCTGAGCGCGAGAAAGTTCGCAGCGTGATGGCGCGACGAGCAAAAGATGCGTGGGAAAGCGGAGAGGTTGGACGCGGTGTCGGCCATTTGAATCGTCCGTTCAACAGCCACGGCAACCGCGTCTGGCACAAGCTTGGCGAGACGGGGATCGCGTTCCTCGGAGAAATCCCGGAGGCCGAAACCTGGCTCGA
>CAZNOE010000438.1:1373-5452 GCA_964574525.1 uncultured Bifidobacteriaceae bacterium | reverse complement strand
ACGGCAATTTCCAGCACTCGCTGGCTGATGCTTCGGCTGCCCGTGCGCGCGGCCGCGAGTCGCGTTGCCGCGTTCTCACGCATGTTCGCGGCGATGCCTTGCGTGCCATCTTCCCACGCACAAAAATAAACGTGCAGCGGCCTTCCCCGGTCCTCAAAGTAATATGCGCGAAACGGAAGTGTCAGGCCGCCGATTGCAAAGTCCTTGACGCCATAATCGTCCCGTAGCGCCAGCCCGGCCGCGGGTAAACAGATTTCCGGGCGGTGTGTTTTGGCGAACTGCACTCGCACTCGTTCGAGCAGGTTGTTCGCCGGTCCCCACCGAAAATAAAAGGTCTGCCATGCTCTGCCGTCGCGGTCACGCCAACTCATGGATTTGCCCTCCTTGAATTTCATCTCCTCTGTCATCCGGCCTCCAAGCTCGACTTCGTGCAGGTCGGCCTTGTCTGTCGGCCACCGCACCGACCAGTTCAGCCGGCGCGGATCAGCCTTTTCATGAACTCCAAACCACGCCGCCGTGCCGCCCTCCACCAGGACAAGCCAGATCAGGACTGCGGCGGGGACAAACCGGGGGAGTGGATGCGGCCAGCGGGCGGAGCTTGCCGTTTGTGGCAATGCTGTCGCCGCCTTGGGCCGGAGCCGATGGGCCACGGCCCACAAACCGCTGAAGCACACGAGCAAAATGGCAATGCCTGTGGGATCGTGCCATCGGTCGAGCGCGCCCAGGCCCGATCTGCTGGAAACCCACACAAGGACAAACGTGCGCGCCATGTTACAAACCAGGGCTAGGGCGATCCCCGCCAGAACCAGCCACACTCGTCGCGTCACTGGCAACCGAAAGAGTTCGCCAAAGAACAGCGCGATCATCAGCGTCGCCTGCAACGACCGGATGCCGCTGCACGCCTCGTCAATGCCCACGAGACCGGTGCTGATCTCGATGACGTTCCCGTGCGCCACGGCCGGGATGCCAAGTGCAGTCAATATCTCCACCACAATCGCTGTGTTCACCCGCATGAGCGTTTGCACGATGGCGCCCTCCAACCGCGATGGCCACGGAACCGCCAGCAGGAAAAAAGCAACCGGAAATCCGAAATGCTTCAGCCAGCTTTTGCCCCCCGCCAGGCAAACGAGACAGAGTGTCAGGGTGATCAGTTCCAACGCCATCGCCCAACTCCCTGCCCGCCAGATGGGGTTCGCTTCCACGATCACGCGCGTGGGCAGCAGAAGCAGCGCGGACAGTACGAGGGTCATGATCGTTGGCCCGAAGCGGGGCACTTCGGGTTCGGGCCGGTTCGGCCAGCGCTGCCAGAGCAGATAGGCGCAAAGGCAGGGAACCGCCCAGCCGTAATTGTACTGGGCGTAAACCGACCATTGCGGGCTGAGCATCCGTGCGACGATGAGCCAGAATCCGGCCAACCCCAGCAGCGTGAGCCACGGCACTGTCCGCCGCGTGACTTTTGTGTCCGTCATTCGTGCTCTTTTATCATATCGTTTTGCGACTGTCGATTGTGGTGTTCAAAATCCAACCGGCCGATGGCTGGTTTGATCCAAAAAAAACTGTCATTCAGTTGGCCGCCTTGGTTATCCTCACCCTGATGCAACGTTGGACGCGGGTTCGCTCGCGCAGCGTTTCGCGGATCGGTCACGGTCGTTCACTGTGGCGGATTTTTTTTGGGCAAATTGCTGGCTAAACCCGAAGGGACAAAGCACGAGGCCTTGCTGAATTCAAGCAAACGGCCAAGGGCGGCAGCTTGTGGCGAAATGACGCTCGTCGCTCCTCCGCGCTCCCTGCTCCCTGTTCCATGGAAATTCTAGGAATTAACGCCTACCATGGGGATTCCTCGGCCTGCCTCGTCCGAAACGGCTCGTTGGTTGCCGCCGCTGAAGAAGAGCGTTTCCGGCGGATCAAACATTGGGCCGGCCTGCCAACGGAAGCCATCGCGTATTGTTTGCGTGAAGCGGGAATCAAACTCGGCGACGTGGATCACATCGCCATCAACCGCAATCCCCGCGTCAATAATTTCCGCCGCTTGCTCTTCGTTTTGTCGAAACGTCCCAACCCGGGGCTGGTCTTGCATCGTCTTCGCAACATGCGCAAGGCCGCTTCGGTCGAATTGTCACTGCGCGAAGCCTTTCCCGGCCAACCACCCCGCGCGCAAATTCACCATGTCGAGCACCACCTGGCGCATCTGGCTTCAGCATTCCTCGTGGCGCCCTTCGACGAGGCCGTCTGTGTATCGGTGGATGGCTTTGGCGATTTCGCCAGCGCTGCCTGGGGCATGGGGCGCGGCAACGCGATTCAAATTGATGGCCGTGTTTATTTTCCCCACTCGCTGGGAATCTTTTACTCGGCGATCACGCAACTCATCGGTTTCCCGCATTTCGGCGACGAATACAAAGTCATGGGCCTCGCGCCCTACGGCGAACCGAAGTTCATGGACGCTATGCGCCAGATCGTGCTCCTGCAACGCGACGGAACTTTTCGCCTCAACTTGAAATGCTTTCGCCACCATGTCGAAAACGTCAGTTACAGTTGGAACAACTGTTCGCCCGAAGTCGGCACGCTCTACACGCCGGAGTTGGAGCGATTGCTCGGCCCGGCCCGCAAGCAGGGCGAAACGCTCGAACAGAAACACAAGGACATCGCCCGCTCCGCCCAGGTGATGTACGAAGAAGCCTTCTTCGCCTTGCTCAATGCGCTGCACGAAAAATATCGCTGTCCAGCGCTCGCCCTGTCCGGCGGCTGCGCGATGAATTCGGTGGCCAATGGGAAGGTTTATCAACGCTCGCCGTTCAAGAAAATGTATCTCCCCGCGGCGGCCGGCGATGCCGGCGGCGCCATCGGCGCCGCGTTTATCGTCTGGCATTCGTCGGGCGGCGCAGGCTATTCGACCGTTTCCCCGTCCACCGTCCACCGTCCACCGCCCACTCAGATCTCGGATCTCGGATCTCCGATCTCCCCAACCGAGGCCGCTCCGCTCGCTGCTCCCTGCTCCCTGCTCCCTGCTCCCTTTCACATGGATCATGCGTATTGGGGACCGGACGCGGCGAGCTGCAAGGACTTGGTCGCGTCAAAGGACCGCGAGATTCGCGCTGAGAACTGCGCCATCACGGAAATCAACGGCGCGGCCGAATTGTGCCGAATGACCGCCAAAGCCGTCAGCGAAGGCAAGGTTGTCGGCTGGTTTCAGGGGCGGATGGAGTGGGGGCCGCGCGCGTTGGGCAACCGCTCGATTCTCGGCGACCCGCGCCGTGCCGATATGAAGGACATCCTCAACGCCAGGATCAAGCGCCGCGAATCCTTCCGTCCCTTCGCCCCTTCCATCCTGCGCGAGCACGTCGCCCAATGGTTCGAGACTGACGATGATGTCCCGTTCATGATGCAGGTCTTCCAGTTCCGCGCGGAAAAACGCGCCTTGGTCCCCGCCGTCTGCCACGTGGATGGCTCCGGCCGCTTGCAAACTGTCCACCGCGATACCAACCCGCTCTATCATCAACTCATCACCGCTTTCCATCAACTCACCGGCGTACCGATGGTCTTGAACACCTCCTTCAACGAAAACGAACCCGTCGTCTGTCGTCCCGAAGAAGCGCTCGACTGTTTCCTCCGCACGAAAATGGATGTGCTCGTCCTCGGCAGCCACTTCGTGGCGCGCAGGGAGCAGGGGGCAGGGAGCAGGGAGTAAGCATGGAGGGCAAGCAATTTCGATTTCAGGATTTCGACATTTGGCTGAAAGGCGTCGAGCTGAGCGGCGATCTGTTCAAACTGGCCGATGACCTCGAAAAGCGGAAATTCTTTCGCTTCACCGAACAGCTCCGCGGTGCCACCCTCAGCATCACCAATAACATCGCCGAAGGCTCGGGCAGTGTCTCCAAAGCCGATTTCGCGCACTTCCTGAACATGGCCCGCCGTTCGGTCTTTGAAGTCGCGAACATGCTCTTGATTTTTTCCCGGCACGGTTATCTGACCGTCGCCCAGGTCACCGTGCTGCTGCCCCGCCTCGAAGAAGAAAGCCGTATGATCTTATCATTTATGCGCTCGTTGCGATGAAAACTCCCTGCCTGCGGACTCCCTGCTCC
>CAZNOE010000438.1:0-1273 GCA_964574525.1 uncultured Bifidobacteriaceae bacterium | reverse complement strand
CCTACGCTGATTCCGCGCCCCGCGTCAACGACGGGGAACTGCGTGCGATCCGCGACTGCATGAAACCGCGCGGGCCGGATGGCGAAGGCGAATGGTTTGATTCCAGCCGCCGGATCGGATTGGGCCATCGGCGTCTTGCGATCATTGACCTTTCGCCCGGTGGCGCGCAGCCAATGCTCCTGCCAGAGCGTCAACTCGCCATCACCTTCAACGGCGAAATTTATAACTACCGCGAACTGCGTGCTGCCTTGGAACAAAAGGGCCACGTGTTCCGCTCCACCAGCGACACCGAAGTTTTGCTCCACCTCTACGCGGAACACGGCGCGGCGATGCTGAACGAATTGCGCGGAATGTATGCGTTCGCGATTTGGGACGGCGCGCGCAAAGGACTATTCCTTGCCCGCGATCCGTTCGGCATCAAACCTCTCTATTACGCCGACAATGGCAAAACCTTTCGCCTCGCCTCTCAGGTCAAGGCCCTTCTCGCCGGCGGACAAATGGATACTTCGCCCGAACCGGCCGGGCACGTGGGTTTCTTTCTTTGGGGACATGCCGTCGAACCTTACACGTTTTATCGCGGGATTCGTTCCTTGCCCGCCGGCACCACGATGTGGGTGGATCAAGACGGCACCCAACGGCCAAAAACGTTTTGCACCGTCACGGGCATTTTCTCCCACGCCGAGCGCTGCCCGCTCCCTGCTCCCTGCTCCCTGCTCCGTGCTTCCTTGGTTGACACCGTTCGCCACCACCTGATCGCCGATGTACCGGTTGGCATTTTTCTCTCGTCCGGCCTGGACTCGACCACGCTGACCGCTCTCGCCGCGGAGTTGGGGGGAACGCTCCGCACCGTCACGCTGGGTTTCGAGGAATATCGCGGGACGGCCAATGACGAAACGCCGCTGGCGGAAACCGTCGCCCGCCAATACGGCGCGAACCACCAGACCGTCTGGGTGAAGCGCGCTGACTTTCACGATCACGTCGAGCGGCTGTTCACCGCGATGGACTGTCCGTCCACCGACGGCGTGAACACTTATTTCGTCAGTCACGCAGCGGCGCAAACCTCGCTCAAGGTCGCATTGTCCGGCTTGGGCGGCGATGAGTTGTTCGGCGGTTATCCAAGCTTTGCCGAAATTCCGCGCGCCGTCCGGTTCCTAAAACCTTTTAACGCTTCAACGCTTCAACCCGTTGCCCGCGCTTTTCGCGTGGTCTCGGCTCCCCTCTTGAAACAGTTCACGTCGCCCAAATACGCCAGCTTTCTGGAATATGGCGGCAG
>CAZNOE010000437.1:1185-5454 GCA_964574525.1 uncultured Bifidobacteriaceae bacterium | reverse complement strand
CGGCGCTGCAACATCCGGCCCAGCGGTCGCAGCGTCTGTGCATAGAGGAATGCAAATACGACGACCATTACCAATGCAGCGCATACGTTTACCGCCGCGGCGGGCAACCCACCGAATCGCTCAGCGACCCAGCCGAGTAACGGTGGGATGGCGATGGGCGCGACCGCCAGCGGGAACAGCATGTGCACCGCCATCATCATCAATACCGCCTGCCAGGATTGCTTGGTGGGTTTGAGTGAACCTGCCGCGATGCGATACGGAACGAGGATTGAGGAAAGATTACCGACCGTGCAGAACAACAGGAAGGCCGCGCCGAATTGCAGCACCGTGGCCAACAGGACCAACACTGACAATTTGGCGAGCACACTCATTGCCGCGAGCGGCACGAAGGCGAGAGCCGCGGCCAGCGGCAACACCGCGAGATTCTTGCCGAACAGCAAACGCTCACGCGGCGTCGGCAACAGCACCAGGCCGCGAAAACCATCGCGGTCGCTGCCGAACTGATTGCACATCAGTTGCAACAGCGAAAACAAAACCATCACCACCACGCCTGTGCCCATGAAGGGTCTGGCCGCTTCCGGAAAACGTATGCTGCTCCCGCCGCGCCAGAATACCATCGCGGGCAGAAAGACGGCCACGAACAGTCCCATCGCCAGCATCATTCGGACTTCGGGCGCGCGGGTCATCGAACGGAACTGGGCCATTGCCAGCGCCGCAACATCCTCCGGCACCCACGGCAGGCGTTGCTCGACCCAGTTGCGCGACGCCTTCACATTCTTTGGTGAAGCCGTTTTTGCTATCGCCGGCTTCACGCGCTCGTCCACCCGATAAAACCGCACCGTTGCACGGTAGGCCCGGCTCAACCCGAACCAGCCCAGCGCGAACATTCCGACACCGCCCCATAACGCGGGCAACACTTCGCGGGCTGCCAATCCGCGCGCGCCATTCGGCAGCCACAACAACGGCACCCACGTATTTACCTGGACCACGATCGCCTCCACCTGTTGCTGCTGTTGCACTTTGTCCAACGGCGCAGTCCGCGGCTGATTATCGCGCGTCTGTGTGTCGCCTTGCTGCTTCTGCGCGGCGCGGCGGGCGGCGCGCTCAGCGCGGGCCTTGCGCTGCATGGCGAGGGGGATTAATTGCGGCAATTGTGTGACCAGGATGAAAGCGAGCGTGACGCCCATGATGATGTTGCGCCGCCGCCGGGGATTCACCATGAGCGAGAGCAGCCAGCCACGCAGATAGTAGAACCACGCCGTAACCATGAACACGAAAGTCACGGCCAGCGGTATTGCCAGCAGAAATTGGAGACCGCGACTGATCGTTAGTCCCATCGCCAACCCGAGCATGACGGCCAACCCGACGACCGTGCCGAGCGAGACCAGCGACACGAGATAATTGAAGACGAACACCTGCTTGAGGCTGATCGGCAAATGCAGCAGGCGGGCGAGATCAATGCTTTCGGATCGCTGCAATTCGGTCAACACGCCTAAGAAGGAAAAGAAAAGCACAGCCAAGACAATTCCATCCCACACGAACATCACCACTGTTGCGGAAACGTCCTTCATCGCGAGCGCACCCGCTAGTGTCGCCCCGACGCCGGCGCCCACGGCAAAGACCACGAGCGCCACGCCAGCCAGCGCGCCGATCACGGCGCCGAGGGCGCCGCCGCGCTTCAACTGATTCCGCGTGAGCCGCCAGCGCAGCCAGAGAATGGCGCGAAATTGTTCCCAGTTCATGAATCCACCCCTGACCCCTCCCAGGAGGGGAACGGCTGTCGCGCGCCGACTGATTTGCTCCCCTCTTGGGAGGGGATGGCGGTGGGTTCGTTCATGTTCCCTCGGCCAGCCAGCTCAAGCGCTGCGCCTCGATTTGCTCTCCGCCCACTGCCGTGATGAACCGTTCCTCCAACGAACCATTCTGTCGCGCCTCCTCCATGGTTCCCTGGTAAACCAGCTTGCCGTGCGAAATGATGCCGACGTCAGAACACAGCTTCTCGACGATCTCCAGCACGTGCGAGGTGAGGAACACCGTCGCGCCGCGCTTGACACACTGTCGCAAAACATCGCGCAGCACGCGCGACGACACGGCATCCACGCCTTCAAACGGTTCGTCCAGGAACAGCAGGCTCGGGCCGGGCAACAACGCCGCTGCCAACGCCAGTTTCTTCTTCATGCCGTGCGAGTATTCGAGCGTGAGTTTCTTCTCCTCGTCGTGGAGGCCCATCATCACGAGCAATTCATCGCAACGCGCGCGCACCATCGCGGCCTCGAGCAAATACATTCGTCCGATGAAGGTGAGGTATTCGCGGCCCGTGAGATTGTCGAAGAGCGCCAGGTTCTCAGGGACGACACCAATCTTCCGCCGCACTTCGCGCGCGCGGTTTTCGTCCGCCAGGTCCTCGCCGAGGACGCGCATGTGGCCGCTGCTGGGTGCGAGCAGGCCGGTGAGCATTTTGATCGTGGTGGATTTCCCGGCGCCGTTGGGACCAAGAAAGCCGAAGAATTTTCCAGCTTCGACGCGCAAATCCAATCCGTCCACGGCGCGCACAGCGCCGAACACGCGCGTCAGCCCGGTGGTTTCGATGACAAGATTCATGCTGCTCTGATTTGCGAGCCAGCGCGAACCTAGGCCGGCGCGCGGTGGAAGTCAGTTACAAAAGTGGCGCGAGCCTCCGGCTTGCGGTTGTGTCGGCAACCCTCCGGGTTGCCGAACCATCTCCTTCTCACTGGGAGACACCAAGCCGGAAGCTTGGTGGCACTGTCGCAAGCGGGACGCTCGCGCCACGTGGCGGGCTGAATTTGCATTTTCCATTTTCGCCGCCAAGGACTACGGTAGGTGCATGGCGCTCGTCCGCATATTGGTTGATGGCTACAGCCTCCTGCATGGTTGGCCGGAGTTGGCGCCCGGCAAGCCGCGTCATTCCGCCGGGGCGCGCGACGAATTGGTTTACATTCTCACGCGTTACCACGATGCCATCGGAACGCCAATAACGATTTTTTTCGATGGCGGCGGAGCGCGGCCCGGCGCACCAAAGCCCGAATCCGCTGGCCACGTCGAAGTCCTGTTCTCGCGCGCGGGCCAGACGGCCGACGAAATGATCGAACGCGCGGCGCATCGCTTCCAGCCGTACGGCGAGGTGCTGGCCGTGACCGATGACAACACCGAGCGCGATGTTGTCATCGGCCTCGGCGGCCAGGCCGCAAGCTGTTTGAATTTTATCCGCAACATCGAAAGCGCGCTTGATGAATCGGACGACGACCTGAAACATTACAACCGCACCGAGCGAAATCGATTCCGGCAGGCGCGATGAACTTTTCTTCATGAGCGCGACTTCCCAAAGTTCCCGTAAGCCAGCCTCACGAGGCCTCGTGATCGTCCTGCTGGTGTGGGTTGCCGCGCTGGTTACCGACCCGATTCGTGGTCCAGCCTGGGCCGCGGAAGCGCGAGGAACAAACGTGTCGGCAGGCCGTTACCTGATCATCGTGGAGACGTCCTTGTCCATGAACCGCCGCGCTGCGAATACCCAGAAGGTGGTAGGCGATCTGTTGGTCTCCGGCCTGAACGGTCAGTTGCGCCCCGGCGATACCATCGGCCTTTGGACTTTCAGTGAAGACCTTAACGCGGGAAGTTTTCCGCTTCAACTGTGGACGCCGCAAACGCGGCAGCGCATCGCGACCGGCGTCGTCGAGTTCCTGCGACGCCAGCCTTACGAAAAACCGGCCCGGCTCGAGAAGGCGCTCGCGCCCATGATGCGCGTGGTCAAGGATTCGGACAAAATCACCGTGTTGCTCATTTCCGACGGCGACGAGAAAGTCAGCGGCACGCCGTTCGACAGTGAAATTAACGAATCCTACAAGCTCAATTCCTCGGAGCAGCGCAAATTGCGCCAGCCGTTCGTCACGGTGTTGCGTGCGCGGAAAGGCGAGTTCATTGGCTGGAACGTCTCCATGCCGCCGTGGCCAGTTGAATTCCCGGAATTTCCCCCCGAACCGCAGGTCGCCAAGTCGCCGATTTCGCAGGAAAAACCAAAGCCAGAAGAACCAAAACCCGAACCGACAAAGCCAACGGTGCCATCACTCATCGTGATCGGCAAGAAACCTGAGCCTCCGTCGTCATCTACTACCAACGGAACGCCGACGGAAGCGGCGAAGGCCGAAACAAAACCGGAACCTGCACGGACGCGACCCGCAGAATCGCCCTCTACGACGATCGCCACAATCACACAGCAAGTTGCGGTTGTTCCAGGCGCACCGGCGAAATCGG
>CAZNOE010000437.1:0-1085 GCA_964574525.1 uncultured Bifidobacteriaceae bacterium | reverse complement strand
TGGTTCTGTTACTAGTGGCGCTGGGTCTGGTCTATGCGCTCATGCGCCGCTCGCGCACGCCCGCGCAAGTCAGCTTGATTACGCGCTCGATGGACCGGGATAAGAAATGAATTCCAATCGTGACCGTGGTCATGAGGCCGCGGCTGAGACTGCAAACATTCCAGCCGCGCTTTCATCGGCGTGGTGCCCCACACCATGAATCGCCGCCAATTCCTCAAGACCACCACCGCCGCGCTCGCTGCCACCGCAGTACCTGTGCTGCCGGTCACCGCCGCAACGCCGATTCCCACCGCCGCACGCCTCCCGCGCTGGCACGGGTTCAACCTGACGGAGAAATTTGTCGCGCGGAGAGAGGGCAATCCTCCGTTCGCTGACAGTGACTTTGCGCTGCTCGCCGAGTGGGGATTCGATTTCGCGCGCCTGCCAATGTCGTATCTTTGCTGGGCTTCACAGGACGAGCCGCTGAAATTGCGGGAGGCCGAGTTGAAACATCTTGACCAGGCGGTCGAGTCCGGTCGCAAGCGCGGCGTGCATGTCAACCTGAACCTGCACCGTGCGCCGGGGTATTGCGTTAATCCGCCCAAGGAGCCGCTGGATTTGTGGAAAGACGAGAAGGCACTCGACGCGTGCGCCTTTCATTGGGGGCATCTGGCCAAACGTTTCAAAGGTATCCCGAACGATTCACTGAGCTTCGATTTGTTGAACGAGCCGCCGAGTATTCCCGAAGAAACTTACGCGCGTGTCGTGAAAGGGCTCGTGCAGGCGATCCGCGCCGAAGACCCGCAGCGGCTCATCGTGGCCGACGGCCTGAAGTGGGGCCGTGATCCGGTCCACAGCCTGGTTGACCTCCGCATCGCTCAAAGCACGCGCGGCTACGACCCGATGCAGATCAGCCACTACCAGGCAAACTGGGTCAACGGCGCGGACAAATGGGCGGAGCCGACCTGGCCGCTCAAGCTCGGCGACAAGATCACGGACAAGGAATCGCTGCGCAAAGACAGAATCCTGCCTTGGAAACAACTCGAGCAAAAAGGAGTGGGCATCCACGTCGGCGAATGGGGCGCGCACAACAAGACGCCGCACAA
>CAZNOE010000436.1:0-5479 GCA_964574525.1 uncultured Bifidobacteriaceae bacterium | reverse complement strand
CTTGCCTCCAGCATCCGCCAGATAAATGCCCAACACCTCCGGGGCCGTCAGCGCCCGATTGTAAATGGCCGGCTCGTCCAGCAGACCGGAGTACGAAATGGAGCCTGGCCGATAGCCAAGGTGAAGATCAAACGTGGTGCGCGGAACAAAGCTGCCCAAGTTCGCCGATGCGACGGAGAGGCCGTTGAAAAACAATTTACCAATTCCCGAAGTCGGGTCGTAGGTCACCGCCACATGCTGCCAGACGCTGGTGCTCAATAATCCCGGCGGCGAGAAAAAGAAGTGGTCCGCGCCATTGATGTCCCGGAGGTTGGCATAAAGACTTCCGGGGCCGCCTCGGCCGCCGAAGCCCACATTTATCATGAAGTGGACGCCAATGGCCGAACCATTGTTCCACTCGGCAAGTTCATACTCAGTGGTCAGATTCGCGGGTTTGATCCAGGCCTCGATGGTCAGGCCGTTGCCCGCGCCGACATTCAGCGCCGGTGAGGCTGGGATCTTGACTTCCTGATTGGCGGCGTTGAAAAGGAACGCTTGTCCGACCTGGCCTTGCGCGAATGAAAGTCCGTTCGATAGCGCGCCGTGGTTCGCACCCAAGACATCCACCGCATCGTTCTCGCCCGGCCACCAACCGACGATCCCGGCGGGCGCCGGCGCGCAAATGAAATTCGCACGGACCGTCTTGTTTGAATTCATAGTCAGCGTGTCCGGGTTGGTGCGGCTCATCAGATCTCCGGTCCAACTGTAAAATGAATTCGGCGGGAACGGCGTGGCGGTCAGCGTCACCGGTTCTCCGTTGGTGTAATTGAGCTTTGTGGGCGCCGCCGCCACGGTGCCTCCGTCGCTGAGGATTGTCAGCCGCAGATTGCGCGAGGCGTTGTTCGTGGGATTCGTGCCGTCGAAGAACTCGTTCAAGTTCGCGCTGCCATCGCCATCGGCGTCGCCGCCGCTGCGCTGGCTCGTCAGACTGCCGAAGTAGGTCAGTTCCCACGAGTCGGGCAGGCCGTCGCCATCGCTGTCAATGTAAAGCTGGGCGATGGTGCTGGTGACGCTGCCGGAACTGTTCGTGACGACGACCGAATATGTCCCCTCGTTCGCTGCGCTGACATTGGCGAGCAGCAGGGTGCCGTTGGTGGAACCGGCCAGGTTCGTGCCGTTGAAGCGCCACTGGTAAGTCAGGCCACGCGCATCGGCCACCACCACCGAGAAGGACGCGAGTTCGCCGGGGCTGACGACTTGCGGCTGAGGTTGCCTCAAAACCAGCGGGGCCGTATTGGATGCTGCCGACCGAAGCACGAAATTGCCGCTCGCATCATAGCCGTCCTGCCAATCCTGCGCGTCAGCAACAGCCATAAACGTGAACAGGACTCCCGCCGCCAAAGCCGAAATTCGCCATGTAAAAAGAAAGCGCATGATGAACTTTAATTGGCGGGACACTGTGGTTTGCAGGGCTTCAATTCGCAGTCTTCCAAAGCGTCCAAAGCCTCGACATAATAATATAAGTGGCCAAGACAAGATCCCGTGCGAACGTATGAAAAAACAATAGCACCTGGAGGTGGGGGGATGAGCATAAAAAGAAAACATAAGCGAAGTTTTCTTCTAAAAAAAATGACGGCCTCCTTTTCCGGCTCGCAACACAATCCCAACGGATCAACCAGATTCACCACGTCATTGCGCACATACGCGTAAAGGTTCGCCCCTTGCTCGACTTCGGCGTTTTCCAGCGGATCGCGCGATAGCCAACGACCCAGGGCGGAATCGTAGGCCCGGAACTTGGTCAGGTTCAGGCCGGTTTCTGCCGATGTAAACATGCCGGCGAATCCAAAGTCGGCCGCCACGTCTCCCGCGAGTTGCGTCCGGCGACCGAAGGGGTCGTAGGCGTAGCGTGCCCGGAGAGTTCCCGCGCCGTCCGTCAGTTCGCGAACCGAACCCAGATGATCGCGCGTGTAAAAATAATTCCCCGCCTGCGGCGCGCTCTCGAACTTCACCCCTTGGTCGAAGTAGCGTTTGATCACCGAACCGGAGACATCGCGTTCCTCGCAGATGGCGTCATCGCACCAGACAAACCGCCGGTTGGACACCTCGGAGCCGTTGACCAGCTTCCGAATCCCCACGCGACGCCAAAATCCATCGTAGGCAAATTCAGTCCGCTGATTGCCGGCATGGACGGCGACGAGACGTTGTTCGGCGTCCCATTCGTTCGTAACGGAACTCCCCGTGCCCGTCCGGGTCGTCAATTGGTTCAGCTCGTTATAGCTGGCCGCGTTCGTCACGCCGTTGATTGCCTCGGCCAGGCGGTTGCCGGCGGGATCGTAAGTGTAACCCAACGTCTGCACGACGTTGGTGCCCTCGAGCACGGTCGCGGTCGTTAGCTGGTTCGCCGTGTCGTAGGCGAAGTTGTGAATCAAAGGTGGCTGCGCTTCCGACTGCTGCGACCACGAAGCGATCCGTCTCGCGGGCACATCGCGACCGTAAACGAATTCGGAGATGGTGTTGGCTCCGAGTTTGTTGCTGATCTTTTGGAGGCGTTGGTCTCTGGCGTTGCCCGCATAGGTAAACTCAACCGTTTGACCGTTCGGATAGTGTTGGGAGGCGTTGCGGAAGGAGCCGCCGTCGTAGGTGTATGGGAAAACTCCCAAGGCGTTCGTGACGCTGGTGGGGCGACCGGCCACGTCGAGGACGAACGCTGTAGCGACCCCATTGATCGCGGTGGAAACGCGCCGGCCCAAAGGGTCGTACAGATACGTGATGGTGTCGTTTGGCAGCGGGCCGTCTATGGACTTCAACTGCGCGGCGCCCAAAGCAGCACCGCCGGTGATCCGGACGTAATCGAAACGCGTCGTCCCGCTACCGTCGGTCATGGACGCGAGCCGGCTGTAGTCCGGGTCGTAGGTGAAGCTCACGGGCGGTGTCGCGCCGGCCTCGTTGGCGTAGCTCATCGCGTTGAGCGTGTCGTCGCGGTTGTAGCTGTATTGCGTCACCTGCAGCTTTTCGTCGATCCGCTGGCGCAGCCGGCTGGTGGTGTTCTCGTAGCGGAAGTTCACTTCGGAGCCGTCAGGATACACCTTGGCCGTGACGCGGCCCTGCACGTCGTTGCGCCAGGAGGCGGTTCGCCCCATTGGGTCGATGAGGCTCTTGATCCCGCCGCATTTGCACCATTGAAATTGCGTCACGCGGTGCAGGGGATCCGTGCGTTTCGCCAATTGCCGGATGGCGTTGTATTCAAGCGCGGTGACCCGGCCCGCGCGGTCCCGACTCTGGGTGAGGTCCAACCGCGTGTAGGTGTTCTCGTGGTAGGTGGCGTCCGGGAAGGTGATCTTCGTGAAACGATCCAAGGCGTCGTAATCAAAGGTGAGCGTGTATCCGCTCTCGTCTGTCCTCGTCCTAACCCGGCCATAAGAATCGTAAGTCCAGGTGCTCATGTCCCCGGTTCCCGGCAGCGGCCCGTCAACTGAAGTCAGGTAGCCATTGGTATCGTAGGCGTAGGTGGTGGTTGATCCCTGCGGATCGGTTTCCGTGAGCATCTGCCCGCGTGAATTGTAGGTGTTGGTGGTGACCTGCCCGGCCGCATCCTTCTTCGTTAACGGCAGGTGTTGGGCGTTGTAGGTGGATTTCGAGAGCAGTTCGTTGTTCCCGGCGCGCGTCTGGCGGACTTCCAACAAATCAAGCCCGTCGGGTGCATAAAGGTATGTGAACGTGCGCCCGACCGGATCAATCTCCTTCGTGACCTTGCCAAAGCCATTGTACTCGTAGGTGTAAAGCTGCGTGGTGCCGTCATCGAGCACGCGACCGATGTGGGATGGCTTGTCAGTGCTGCCGGCGAAGATCGGATCGCCCTGGCCGGCGTAATCGTACCAGACCCGGCCTTCCAACGGCTCCTTGGTGCTTTCGAGAATCCCGGCCGTCGAAGCCAGGTCGGCGGTGTGCTGCCAGTGATAAATCTTCGCCTTGGTGTAATCCGGATAGGTGCTGGCGTAGGCAATCTTGCTCCAGTAATACGTGTTCCGGAACCACAGATAATCATTGTGCGTCGCCATCCCAAGCGGTAGCGAAGCCGCCGGGACGGAGACTGGAGTGCCGAGCGTGGTGGACTGGTTGTATTCCACGCGGTCGCGCTCGCCATCCGGATGAATCGTCTCCAGCCAGCGCGTCGTGCCGCTTTCTCCACGGATGAAAGTGTTCGTGCCGTAGGGCGTGATGAGCGCGTTGATGAAATCGCCCGACCCCTCGTAAGTGAACTGCGACGCGAGACCAATGACATCAGTGATTCGGACCAGCCTCCCGTAAGGATCATAATCAAATGTGGCCGAGCGCCCGAACGGGTCGGTGACTTTCGTGATCCTGAAGATGTCGTTTGGGTTCTCGTAATCAATCGTGGTGACCTGGCCAATGGCGTCAGTGACGGCGACCACTCTCAGGCTGGCGTCATAACTCAGCAATAGGGCGTTGCCGTGTGGATCAATGAGCTGCGTGAGAAAGACTTTTCGGGAGGTGCCAATCGAGCCATCGGACTGGGTAAAGATCCGCTTCCAGCCATCCGGGAACTGCATCTCATAGCTGGTTGGCGAAGTCCGGGTCAGTTTGGTTTGATCCTTCTGCTGATACCCGAATGTCTGAGTCCCACTGTTGAACCCCGTGAAGCGCCGCGTCCCACCTCCTGCGACGAAATATTGGACATCGGCGGAAGGACTTAACGGATTATCCTTGATATACGCCACCCAGTCGAACGTCCACTTCGAACCGAAATTCGAATACGTGAAGGTGGTCGGTTGGTTCGCCTCGCGCTGGTTGTAGGTCACCAGGCAACTCACCACCGGGCCTACCGGCGGCGCGTAGCCGACGGGCTCGTCCGTGATATTCAAACTGACGAGCATCAGATGCACATTGGCGACTGCCATGCCGCTGCAGCCGCCACCGCCACCACCACCGCCGCCACCGATGCGCGGCGGCGGAGTGCATGACGGCGTCTTGTCGTCACACGGGGTGTCGTCATCCGGGTCATTGCAGCAGGTGTTGCCCTTGCCCCACACTGCGTCGCCTTCTTTTTCTTCGACGACGCGCCAGCCGCGCGGCAGGGATCCGGGTGGAACGAGAAAATACCCGCTGGTTTCGGCTTCGAGGGCTGCTTGAGTCGCCCACACGTCATTCAAGAAAGTGGGGTCCTGAAGCAGGTAGCGGTCGCCTTCCTTGCGAATCATCGCCGCGTAATGGCCGACTTTCCAATGCACGACAGACGGGACAATGAAGGCCCCGCCCTTTTCACGGAAGGCCATCTGATAATTCAGGTCAACCTTTTGCGAGAGTTCGGCCACCTGCAGGAGCGAGAAACCTTTCTGTGTGGAGGCGGATTTGTAAATGGTCGCATCCCCGGCGTGCTTCGGATCGAGCGACAGCTTGATGCGGTGAAGCGCCAGCGGTCCGCATCGGAAAGCGATTTCCGGCCGGTCTTTCATGTTCGAGAGGCCCGCCCGCGCGCCGG
>CAZNOE010000435.1:3090-5496 GCA_964574525.1 uncultured Bifidobacteriaceae bacterium | reverse complement strand
TTTTCTTCAGAGCCGTCAACGTGGGCGGACATCAAAGGTTCCAGCCTGGCAAACTGGCCAAAGAGTTGGCGGAATTCGGCGTCGTGAACATTGGCGCGGCGGGGACGTTTGTCGTGCGCGAAAGTGTGAGCCAGACGAAGTTGCGCGACGAAATCCTGCGCCGGCTGCCGTTCAAGCCCGAGCTGATGATTTGTCCCGCGCGCGACGTGCTCGCGCTGGCGCGCGGAAATTGGTTTGCCGATGCACCCGCCGGAAAGGACGTGGGCCGATTCGTGAGCGTGTTGCAGAAAGCGCCGCGCGCGAAACCGCCCCTTCCGTTTGAGCAACCCGCCGGCGCAAAATGGGAGGTCCGAATCGTCGCCATCACCTGTAGATTTGCCTTGAGCGTTCGCCGACTTGGCCAGACGTATTCCAACGCCGTCGTGGAGAAACATCTCGGCGTCCCCGCCACCACGCGCAATTGGAACACCATTGAAGCCATCCGCGAAGTTCTGCAAGCGCAGACGGAGGCGCGAACATGAAGATCGCCTACTTCAAGTCCGCCTCCGGCTTCCGGCACTGGCTGGAGGCGAACCACGCGAGCGTGCGCGAGCTGTGGGTCGGCTTTTTCAAGAAGGCCTCCGGCAAGGCGGGCATTACCTACGCGGAAGCGGTGGATGAAGGGCTGTGTTTCGGCTGGATTGATGGCCTCAAGAAGCGTGTGGACGATCTTAGCTACACGCATCGGTTCACCCCGCGGAAGCCGAAGAGCACCTGGAGCCGGATTAATATCCAGCATGCCGAGCGATTGAAAAGAGCCGGACGCATGATGGCGGCTGGGCTAAAGGCCCTTGCCGCGCGCGACCCGAAGAAGTCCGGCATTTACTCGTTCGAAAACGCCGCCCGCGAACTGTCGCCAGCGGACGAACGGCGGTTCAAGGCGGACCGGGTCGCGTGGAAGTTCTTTCAGCAGCAACCGCCAGGGTATCGGCGAACCGCCATCTGGTGGGTGGTCAGCGCGAAAAAGGGCGAGACCCGCGCAAGACGGCTGTCTCGATTGATTGAAGACTCTGGCAACGGACGCAGGCTAGCCCAGTTGACCAGCTCAAACGACCGCAGGCGTTGAGCACGCGGCGAGAGGAAAAAATCTCGGGTGTCAGTGTGGCTATATCGCCGCTGCGATCAAATCTCCCACCTCGCGCGTGCCGTAACCCATCTTGCCGGCGGCGAGCGACTTGATCTTCGTGTTGATGACCTTCACGACGGCTTTCTCGATGGCCGTCGCAGCTTTTGATTCGCCGAGTGAATCGAGCATCAGCCCGGCGGCGTTGATGGCGGCGATGGGATTGATGACATTCTGGCCGGTGTATTTCGGCGCGCTGCCGCCCATCGGCTCAAACATGCTCGTGCCTTCGGGATTAATGTTGCCACCCGCCGCGACGCCGAGTCCGCCCTGAATCATCGCGGCGAGGTCGGTGATGATGTCACCGAACATATTGTCGGTGACGATCACGTCGAACCACTCCGGGTTTTTCACGAACCACATGACCGTCGCGTCCACGTGAGCGTAATCGCGCTTCACGGTCGGGTACTTTGCGCCCATCTCGTGGAACGCCCGTTCCCACAAATCAAACGCATAAGTCAGCACGTTGGTCTTGCCGCAAAGCGTGAGTTGCGCCTTCTTGCCGGCCTTGACGTCCTCGGGCTTAAGACCTCGCCACGGTTTGCCGCCGCGCTGTTTCTTCGCGAGGTCAAAGGCATATTTCAAACAGCGGTCCACCCCGCGCCTCGTGTTCACGGATTCCTGAATGGCGACTTCATGCGGCGTGCCTTTGAAAACAAAACCGCCCGCGCCGGTGTAAAGCCCCTCGTTGTTCTCGCGCACGACGACGAAATCAATGTGCTCCGGTCCCTTGTCTTTGAGCGGACAATCCTGCACGCGATACAGTTTCACCGGACGCAGATTGATATATTGCTCCAACTCGAAACGCAGCCGCAGCAGAATTCCTTTTTCAAGAATGCCGGGCTTGACCTGCGGATGGCCCACCGCGCCGAGGAAGATCGCCTTGAACTTGCGCAACTCGTCCACCGCGCTGTCCGGCAGCACTTCGCCGGTCTTGAGGTAGCGCTCGCCGCCGAAATCGTATTTGTGCCAGTTGATCTTGAAGCCGAACTTTTTGGCCGCGGCTTCGGAAACCTTGGCGCCTTCCGCGGCCACTTCCGGTCCTGTGCCGTCGCCGCCGATCAACGCGATGTCGTAGGTGTTCATGTAATGTTCTTTAATCCCGTTGTTCCCAATAGGAGTGCGGATGCTAAATATTTCGCCGCGTGTGGCAATGGAATTTTACGGCGATTCGGCTTGAACGCGGGCTGTGGGCGACAAACAATGCGTCCTCGCATGAAACAGCCAAAGCCTTTTCTCATTAA
>CAZNOE010000435.1:0-3080 GCA_964574525.1 uncultured Bifidobacteriaceae bacterium | reverse complement strand
CGGGGTGTTCACCGACCGCTGGCGACGGGTAACCGTTTCAACGGTTTAGTCACCGCGCGGAAAACCGTTGAAACGGTTTCCACATTTGTTCGGCGGTCAAGCACCCCACTGAAGTGGGGTGTTAATGAAAACGTTTTCGGTTGGGTTTGGCTTGTCTCCGGAGGTCTGAGACTCAGTCGCGTCCTGATTTGTTCGTTACTAGCGATTCCTTCAATCTTGCACGCGGAGAACTGGCCGCAGTGGCGCGGGCCGCATTTCGACGGTTCGACTACCGAGAAGAACCTGCCCGCCGAATTCTCCAAGACCAACAACGTGAAGTGGGTCGCCGAACTGCCCGGCCCATCCGCCGCCACACCGATCATTTGGGATGACACGGTCTTTATTAGTTCCACCGACACGAAGACGAAGACGCTCCGGGCAATGGCGTTTGATCGGAAGACCGGCAAGCAGCTCTGGGATGTTGAAGTCGCACAGGGCTTCAGCCAGGACAATAACAGCAATTTCGCGTCGCCTTCACCAACCACGGACGGCACGCTGGTTTATTTTCTCTACGGCACGGGCGATCTCGTGGCTCTTGATTTCAAAGGGAAGCAGGTCTGGGCGCGGAAGCTGGAGAAGGACTATGGCCAGTTTGCCTATCAATGGACCTATGGCGCCAGCCCGACGCTGTTCGAGGGCAGATTGTATGTGCAGGTTTTGAACCGCGACGTGCCGGTGCATGGTCGCGGACGTAAAGAAGGTCCGGGTGGATCCTATTTGCTCGCGTTGGATCCAAAAACCGGCGCGGAATTGTGGCGGCACATCCGCCCCAGCGACGCTGCTGCCGAGTCGCAGGAAGCCTACAGCACCCCCATCCCTTTCACGCACGGCGGTCGGACGGAAATCCTGATCTCGGGCGGCGATTGCCTGACCGGCCACGACCCCCAGACGGGAAAGGAACTCTGGCGTTGGGGTTCATGGAATCCCAGCAAGATTGGGCACTGGCGGTTGGTACCCTCGCCCGTGGCCTCGGAACATGCCGCCCTGGTTTGCGCGCCCAAGGGCTCGCCAGTGTTCGCCGTGAAGCACGGCCTCACGGGCAAGCTGGATGACTCGGCGCTTCTCTGGACGAGTTCGAACCGCGAAGTATCGAGCGACGTCTGCACGCCGCTATACTACCAAGGCCGGTTTTACATCGTGAACGGCGAACGACAGACGAAGACCATCACACGTGTGGATCCGGCGACGGGCAAACCCGACTGGATCGGCGAATTGGAGCCGCGCGCAAAGATTGAGTGTTCACCCACGGGTGCGGATGGAAAAATCTATTTCCAAAACTTCAAAGGCGAAGTGTTCATCGTGGCCGCGGACAAGGAATTCAAACTCCTCCGCACCATTCCGATGGGCGACGACGGCGACGACCGGTTGCGCGCGACCATTTCCGTGGCCGATGGAAATCTCTTCATCCGCACCGGGAGCAAGCTTTACTGCGTCGGCAAGTAAGCGCCATCGTTCAAGGTTTGGCTGCGACTTTTTCCACGAGCGCCCGGAGGCGGTCAACGATTTCGGGTTGTTCCTTGAGCGCCACGAGCGGGACCAACTCGCCGTAAATCTGCGCCAGATTGAGTTTGCCGCGCTGTTTTTCCAAAACGCCCCGTACGTCAATCCAGTCCTGATCGCGGCTGGCAAAACACTTGTGTACCACGAGGTCCTCGGCACTGCAGGTGATGAGGTGTTGCTCTGCGCCGATGTTGAAAGCTGAAGCGCGTTCCACGGAACGCGCTTCAAAAGGCAGCCCGCCCAGCGCTACGTCCATGCCCACTTCCTGAGAGTTCTCCAGGAGCAGGACGCGGTTGCGTACCGCGAAATCAGCCGCGTCAGGCCGGCGCGGATGGAAGCGCGCGAGCAGAGTGCGAATAAACGGCTCCTCCCCGCCGAAGCCGGTCAGCAAGGTGATGTCCACGTCCACCGTCTGTCGCGGCTCGCCCCATCTTTGCACCGCCACGCCGCCAATGAAACAGAAACGCCAGCGTTCTTGCTGGCAGAAGGATTGCAGTTCCAATGCGGCCTCGAAAACCGGATTCACGGTTTGCGCGCGCGTTGAAAAACCATTTGTTGCTCGATCAGACCGGAAGATTCGCGCCGCCGGTTGGCAACCGGGATCGAAAGGAGCGCATCAGCGAACCGCAGAGCCTTCGCATCGCTCATCGCCCGCAACTCGGCGTAACGTTGCCCCTCCAGCTCGATGGCGGCGTTCTTGTACTGCTTCACCCATTGGAGCAACTGTTCGCGCGTCGGCTCTTTCACATCGCCACCGTAACGGCAATCCGGCGTCGTGTCAGGCATAATTTCCGGGAGCTTGCGGCCCGCGCGCTGGATTGCTTCACTGGCGAAGTGAAGTTGCCCTACAAAATCGCCACACTGCTTTACTGCTTCAATGAGCGTGACGAAGTGTTGCTGATCGAGCGTGCGCAAGAGCCGAATCGCGGCCTGTGGAGTCCGTGCGGCGGCAAGCTGCACACGGACGACGGTGAATCGCCTTACGCCTGCGCCTGCCGCGAGGCACACGAGGAAATTGCGCTGCCACTTGAACCGCGCGATTTGCACCTCACCGGCATCGTCAGCGAACACGGTTATCAGGGCCAGACGCATTGGCTGATGTTTCTGTTCGAGGTGCTGCCGCGCCTCAAGACGCTTCCGGAGAATCATCGTGAAGGGAATTTTCAGTTCTTTCCGCGTGCTGCGTTGGACGCCTTGAAATTGCCGGAAACGGACCGCGAAAGCATCTGGCCGTGGTTCTGGCAGCATCGCGGCGGATTCTTTGCGGCCCATTGCCATTGCCATCCCGACGGACGGAATCAGTGGATGCTGGAAGAAGGGCGAACGGCCAATGGCGGATGAGCGACCGGACGCGCGGCATTTGCAACCTTTGTTGCGCAAAGCTCGGCGCTCATTTCCAAGCTGGAAGCTTGCTGGACAGTTCTCTGCGTCCGGGATAGCGTGGCACCGACGAAACTAGATAGGCTGTAGATTTGCAGCCGACCTAAATGTTGAACTAAACCGCTTCGCGGAGGGTTCTCGCGTCGTCGTCTGAGTTTTTC
>CAZNOE010000434.1:0-5498 GCA_964574525.1 uncultured Bifidobacteriaceae bacterium | reverse complement strand
GGCGTTGGAGACCGGTTTGCCCAGCAAGCCGCGGCGCAGTTGCAGGCCTGCGTGTTCGCCGCCGGGTTGGGCGTGGAGGTCATACCGGTGTGGAATAAATCCAATCGCGAACATCTTATCATCGGTTCCGACCCGGCCGCCGTGCGCGCCGCCGCCGCTGCTGCCGTGAAGGAACTCGGCTGGCGCAAACCCTGGCACGTGGACGCCGACCACATTCGCCTGGAAACGGTGGATCGCTTTCTCCCGCATGCAGATTTTTACACCATTGACGTCGCGGACTCGATCGGCAAGCCCGCTGCCGACGCCGCGATCAAAGCCTTCGCCGACCGCCATTTCGAACTCGTCGGCGGTCTCGACATCCCCGGCATCCAGCCCGCCGTGCAAATCACCCGCGCCGACATCGAGCGCGTCGCGCGTAAATACCTTTTCGCCGTCCAGGAAGCGGCCCTCATTTACCGCCACATCGCCCAAGCCAAGGGAGAGGGCAATTTCATCACAGAAGTCTCGATGGATGAAACCGACACGCCGCAGACACCGCTCGAACTGCTCATCATCCTCGCGGCTCTGGGCGATGAGAAAGTGCCGTTGCAGACCATCGCCCCAAAGTTCCAGGGCCGCTTCAACAAAGGCGTGGACTATGTCGGCAATGTCGCCCAGTTCGAGAAGGAATTTAACGACGACCTCTGCGTCATCGCCTTCGCTGTTAAAAAATACGGCCTGTCCGAGAACCTCAAGCTCAGCGTCCACTCGGGCAGCGACAAGTTCTCCATCTACGGCCCGATTCACCGTGCCCTTGAACGCCACAACGCCGGCCTGCACCTCAAGACCGCGGGCACGACCTGGCTGGAGGAGATTATCGGCCTCGCTGAAAATGGCGGTGAGGGTCTGGCCCTGGCCAAGGAGATTTACAGCGAAGCCATCGCCCATGCCGACGAACTGTGCGTCCCCTACGCCTCCGTCATTGACATTGATCGCGCGAAGCTGCCCGATCCGGCCACCGTGGCGCAGTGGACGGGCGCGCAATTCGCCGCCGCTGTGCGGCACGTTCCCCGATGCCAGGATTTCAACCCGCACATCCGCCAGCTTTTGCACGTCGGTTACAAACTCGCGGCGCACAAGCTGGATCGCTACCTCGCGTTGATCCAGGGCAGCAACGGAGTCATCAGCCGCGGCGTGACTCACAATCTCTTTGACCGTCACCTCAAGCCGATCTTCCTCGGATCGTAGGAAGAATCTGGCTAACGTGCGATCACCTCTGAAATCAAAGGGGAGGTGGTGGGAGGTTCACGAGAAATCTCGAACGCTGCCCGTATGCGGGCCAACACGGCTTCTGTTTGGCTCCGATCCGCAGCGTGAATGCGTGCAAGCATTGAACCTGCTTTTACTTCTTCGCCAGGTTTGGCGAGCTGATCCACACCTAGGTCGTGATTGATCACGGATTCTTTCGTGAGTCGGCCGCCACCGAGATCGCGGATGACTTCGCCAATGAGCCTGGCGTCGCACTTGGAAACAAATCCACTCCGATCTGCTTTCAATTCCGCAACGGCGCGTGCGGTGTGATCGAGCGAGAGTTTTTTCGTGAACGCGTGGAGGTCCGCGCCTTGGGCGGCCAGCATCTCGTCCCATTTCTTGCGCGGCGCGCCGGAGTCTAAACAATCCTCAGCCTGCTGCCGCGCGGCGTCGAGGGACCTGGCCTTCCCGGTTTGGACGAGCAGATGCGCGGCAAAGGTCAGGACCAGTTCGCGGAGATCATTGGCCGGTCTCTCACCCCGTCCCTCTCCCCGTCCGACGGGGAGAGGGTGGCCGAAGGCCGGGTGAGGGGTTTCAAGCACGGCCACGCTTTCCTTCACTTCGAGCCAGTTGCCGGCGGCACGACCCAGCGGTGTGTTCATGTCGGTGAGCAAGGCGCGGGTATTCACACCACACCCGTTGCCAAGAGCAACCATCGCTTCAGCGAGTTCGCGGGCCTGTTCCTTCGTTTGCATGAACGCGGCGGAGCCGAATTTCACGTCGAGCACGAGAGCGTCCAGGCTTTCGGCAAGCTTCTTCGAAAGAATCGAGGCGGTGATGAGTGGAATGCTCGGCACGGTGCCGGTCACGTCGCGGAGGGCGTAAAGTTTTTTGTCCGCCGGCACCATGCGATCCGTCTGGCCACAGATGACGCAGCCCACGGACTGGACGATTTCAGTAATGCGCTCCGTCGCCAGCAAAGTCTTGAAGCCGGGGATGGAATCGAGTTTGTCGAGCGTGCCGCCGGTGATGCCGAGGCCGCGTCCGGAAATCATCGGCACGCGGAAGCCGAGGCACGCGAGGAGCGGTGCGAGCGGGAGCGAAACATTATCGCCGACGCCGCCGGTGGAATGTTTATCCACGAGCGGGCGCGGGTCTTTGGGAAATTTCAGCACGTCGCCGGAATCGCGCATGGCCAGCGTGAACGCGGTGGTTTCCGCGGTGTTCAGGCCGCGAAAGAAAACCGCCATGAGAAATGCCGCGAGCTGGTAATCGGGAATTTTGCCTCCGACAGCGGAAGAAATGATTTCACGAAGCTGCGCCGCGGTGAGCGCCTGGCCGTCGCGCTTGGATTCGATGAGGGCGAGGAAGTTCACCGGTGAGGCTGGGCCGATTTACCAATGTTGTGGACGGAATCGATTAAAGTTAACCACATCGATGCCTCGCTTCTCAAGCCAGCCTGACAGTGGAAAGTCCACGGTCAAAACCAAGAATCGGTTTGATGGCAAATTACTGATTGCAGTATCTGTCAGTCCGAACTCGCGAAAACCATCCTTCACTACCAATTTCCGCGATTCTTCGTAGAATTCATGGGCTCGGCGGCTCAAAGAAATAATCTCGTTTACCAACAATTTGCCAATCTTGCCCTTTTCTTGTTTTGAAAAGTTACTCACTTCGGTAAGCACATGCGGAGTCGTAAAAATCTTTGGGAATTGACCGATCATCCAACATAGCAATTCGTAGTCCGATGGAGTGAAGGCACGGTTTGCAGTTGGCTTGAACCTGGCCAAATGCTTGGGATCAATTGACCCTACTAGGAGA
Organism: uncultured Bifidobacteriaceae bacterium; assembly: GCA_964574525.1. GTDB lineage: Bacteria > Verrucomicrobiota > Verrucomicrobiia > Limisphaerales > JADLHS01 > WYBW01. Next base: position 2,447 of record CAZNOE010000434.1, on the reverse strand, counting down.
AGTAGCAACAGGTTCGTATCGACCAGTACTCCTTTGCCCCGGTATTTCTGAAACAAAGGCGCGAGGTTTTCAAAGCTCATTCGAGCTTGCGGATCTTCATAGCCACGACGCGTCCAGTTTTCGTGTCCACCTTGAACACCTTAAACTTGGTTTTGGGTGGGCCAAAGGTTGCCGCGATACCGCCGAATTTAGGGCGGAATTCGTAGCCGAGTGTAATCAGCCAAGTCTTGCCATCTTCCGACAACTCAACCTCCTCCAAAGTAACCGACTGAACCTCCAAAGGAGAGAATAATTCCTTGAAGTACTGAAAAGCGGCGGCAGCAGCTTCGCGGGCATCTATTTTCTTCGTTGCTTTGCTTTCTGTTTGAATTGCCGTAGGCATGAGAAACAATTAGCTGAAATTGACTAATCTGCAAACTTCTTCGCCACGATGCTCGCGTTGTGGCCGCCAAAACCGAACGAGTTGTTGATGACCGCGTTCACCTTCATTTCGCGCGCTGTGTTCGGCACATAGTCCAAGTCGCATTCCGGATCGGGCACCTGGTAGTTGATCGTCGGTGGTACGACGCCGTTCTGGATGGCCAGAGCGCAGATGGTCATCTCCACGGCGCCCGCCGCGCCGAGCATGTGGCCGGTCGCGCCTTTGGTGGAACTGACAGCGAGCTTGCGGGCGTGATCGCCAAATACGGCCTTCACAGCCTGCGTTTCAGCGATGTCGCCCTGCGGCGTGGAGGTGCCGTGCGCGTTGATGTAGGAAATATCCTGTGGGTCAAGCCCGCCGTGCCGCAGGGCCATCTTCATGCAGCGAACCGCGCCTTCACCGCCCGGCGCGGGCGAGGTCAAGTGGTGCGCGTCGGCGGTGTTTCCGTAGCCGACAATTTCACAATAGATTTTCGCGCCGCGTTTCTTCGCGTGCTCCAGTTCTTCCAGCGCGAGCACGCCCGCGCCTTCACCCATGACGAAGCCGTCGCGCTCCTTATCGAACGGGCGCGAGGCGTGTTGGGGATCGTCGTTGCGCGTGCTCATGGCTTTCATCGCGCAAAATCCGCCGATGCCGATGGGCACGATGGCCGCCTCCGCGCCGCCGGCAAAAATCATTTTCGCGTCGCCGGTCTTGACGGTGCGCCAGGCTTCGCCGATGGCATGGTTGGCGGTGGCGCAGGCCGAGACGGTGGCGAAATTCGGCCCGCGCAAATCATGGAACATCGAGAACAAACCTGATGCCATGTTGCTGATGAGCATGGGAATCATGAAGGGCGACAGCCGGCCAGGCCCGCGTTCGAGCAGGATTCTGTGCTGCGCCGTGGTGGTTTCCAACCCGCCAATGCCAGAGCCGATGATGACGCCGATTTCGTCACGGTTGAGTTTGTCGAGATCGGCCCCGGAGTCCTTGAGCGCCTGCCATGCGGCATGAACACCAAACTGCGAGTAACGATCGGTGCGCCTCACGTCCTTGGGCGACGGAAACGCCGGCGCGGGATCAAAGTTTTTCACCTCGCCGGCGATTTGCGTGTCGAACCCCGTGGTGTCGAACGCAGCGATTTTATCAATGCCGCATTGTCCGGCAATCAGGCGTTGCCAGAAGGTGTCGAGTTGGTGGCCCAGCGGAGTCACAGCCCCCAGGCCGGTAATGACCACCCGGCGTTCTGTCCAATTGCTCGGCATAAAATAAACGGGGCAGCTTGGCCGATTTCTGGCGGCGCTGCCCCGAAGTCATTCCACTCGCATCTACTTTTGCTGGAGGTCTTCGATGTATTTGATGACGTCGCCGACACTCTGGAGCTTTTCGGCCTGCTCGTCGGGAATTTCGTTGCCGAATTCCTCTTCGAGCGCCATGACCAGTTCCACCGTGTCGAGCGAATCCGCCCCGAGATCCTCGATGAACTTGGCCTCGGGCGTCACCTGGTCCGCATTCACGCCGAGCTGCTCGACGATGATGTCCTTTACACGTTGTTCAATGCTTTTCTCAGCCATGGGTTTCTCCGGTTCTGTTGTTTGCCGTGTCTCTATGCCACGGAAGCAGGGGGCGTCAAGCCCCGATTCCATCTTTTTCTAAACTCTTGATCCTGCCTTCACTCTTAAATTTCAGTCAGCCGCACTTTGCGCTACATCACCATCCCGCCATCCACGGTCAAAACCTGGCCCGTGACGTAACGCGCGCCCGGGCTGGCGAGGAACAACGCAGCATGCGCAACGTCTTCCGCCTGGCCGAAACTGCCGAGCGGAATGCGCTTGAGCAACTCGGCGCGCAGTTGCTCGTTCAACTCCGCCGTCATATCCGTCTCAATGAAACCCGGCGCGATGGCATTGACGGTGATGCCGCGCGATCCGAATTCGCGCGCCGCCGACTGCGTGAAGCCGATCAAGCCGGCTTTGCTGGCCGCGTAATTGCACTGGCCTGCGTTCCCAACGAGGCCACTGATGGAGGAAATGTTGATGATGCGGCC
>CAZNOE010000433.1:0-5531 GCA_964574525.1 uncultured Bifidobacteriaceae bacterium | reverse complement strand
TGCCCATATCAACTCACGACGCGGCGGCGCGAACGACAGGCCGACAAGTCTCCGGCGGATGAGGCGCGATTGCTCACGGTCCGGCGGACCACATCCAACGTTCATCAAACAGTCCATTCCCGCCGAGCCACGGGATGCCGGTGGCGGGTTGGCCATTCGGAGCCTTGCCGGGGAAGAACTGCAAGCCGATGGCGCTGACTTTAAGCGCTTCCGCGTGACCCTCTACGAAGCCGGCATTGCAGCGCTTGAGGTGACGGCCAACGGGACGCTGCGGATCGTCATCATAGTAACCCTGGTTGGTGGGCACACGCCAGTAAAGCGCCTGTTGATTGCGCACCTCGACCCAATTGTCCGGATTTGGGTCGCGCGGATTTCCGATCAAGCCGGAGTCCGCGAACGGAATTTTCTTAACGGCATTCTTGATCGTGGCCAGCTTGGGCCGCCAGTCTGTGGACCAAGCGGAGAGCTCGGGATGACTTAACGCAACGCCCAATCCGCCCGGGCCGCCGACGCCGAAGGCTTGATTGCCCAACACGGTGGGACAAGCGATGACGTTCGTTCCATGCAAGTACGGCCGGAGTAAATCCACCCACCAAGTGACGGTGCCGGGGAAGAACGCGCCGGGCGGCGCCGTTTGGAACAGATACAGCGTGACCATGTCATCCTTGTTGTCGTCGGCGTACAAATTATAGCCCAGCGACATCTGGCGCACGTTGTTGAGGCAGTTGATGGATTTGGCTCTTTCCTTTGCCTTGCTCAAAGCCGGCAGAAGCAGGCTCGCCAGGATGGCGATGATGGCGATGACGACGAGCAGTTCGATCAAGGTGAAGCCGCGTTGGCGGGGTTGCGGTGCTTCAAGGGGCGATTTCATCAACGATTATTCCAGGATGCTTTGACCGCACCAACGGAAGAGGCTGGAGGTGCCTTGTGACCGACGGGCGGCGCGGGAAGTGGTGTTTGGCCGTTCACGACGCTCAGATTATCCCCCGCCCCAAATCGCATCAAGCTCGAAGAAAAATCAGATTGACCGATCCGAGGCCGGTTGCTATTGTGCGCGGGTGAATCGCAATCATCTGCTGCCATCGAACGCGCTGCTGCTAAGCCGCGCGGCAGCCGGGTTCTAGGTGCGAGTTGAAGATTTGCCGAACCCCACTGCCAACCGGCGGTGGGGTTTTTGTTTTGCCAAACAGCGACGCCGCCGCCACAACTAACCATAGCCATGCTCAAAGATCCGTCAGCGAAATATCGTCCGTTCCCACCGGTCCGGTTGCCTGACCGCCAGTGGCCCAACCGCGTCCTCACGCAGGCGCCCCTCTGGTGCAGCGTTGACCTCCGCGACGGCAACCAGGCCCTTGCCGTGCCCATGAACGTGGGGCAAAAGCTTGAGCTGTTCGGCACACTCGTGAAGTGCGGCTTCAAGGAGATCGAGGTCGGCTTTCCGTCCGCGTCCAACACCGAATTCACGTTCAACCGCCGGCTCATTGAGGAAAATCGCGCACCCGACGATGTGTGGTTGCAGGTGCTCGTACAGGCGCGGGAGGATTTGATCGAGCGCACGTTCGAATCGCTCGCTGGCGCGAAGCAGGCCATCATCCACATGTATAACTCGACTTCACCAGCGCAGCGGCGCGTGGTGTTCGGGAAGTCGAAGGAGGAAATTGTGCAGGTCGCCGTCCACGGCGCGAAGTTGATCCAGGAACGATTGCCACGGCTTAAGGGCACGAAGGTCATGCTCCAATACTCACCGGAAAGTTTTTCGGCGACCGAAGTGGAGTTTGCGAAGGAAATTTCCGAAGCTGTGATGGATGTGTGGCAGCCCACGCCGCAGCGAAAGATGATTTTGAATCTGCCCGATACGGTCGAAGTCGCAATGCCGAACGTCTATGCCGACCAGATCGAATGGATGTGCCGAAACATCAGGAATCGCGACTCGCTCCTCATCAGCCTGCACGCGCACAATGACCGTTACACCGGCGTGGCGGCGACAGAGCTTGGCTTGCTCGCTGGCGCGGACCGCGTCGAGGGCACGCTCTTCGGCAACGGCGAACGCACGGGGAATCTCGACATCGTCACCGTTGCGCTCAACCTCTACATGCACGGCATTGACCCGAAGCTCGATTTCTCCAACCTCAACGCGGTGCTCGAAGTCTATGAACGTTGCACCGGCATGACCGTTCCGCCGCGTCAGCCCTACGCGGGCGAACTGGTCTTCACGGCGTTTAGCGGCTCGCATCAGGACGCGATTCGCAAAGGGCTGGCCGAGTCGAAGCGCGGCGCCCGCTCGCATTGGGATGTGCCCTATCTCACGATTGACCCGAACGATATTGGCCGCGAATACCGCGAAGTCATCCGCGTCAACAGCCAGTCCGGCAAAGGTGGTGTGGCGTATTTGCTCGAGAACGAATTCGGCATCGAGCTTCCGAAAGAAATGCAGCGCGAGTTCGGCCCCATCGCCAACGACGAGGTGGACCGGTTGGGTCGCGAAGTCAGCGGTGCCGAGTTGAAGGCGATGTTCTGGCGTGAATACATCGAGCGCAACTCACCGTGGCGGCTTCAAGGTTTCGAAACCGAAAGCCGTAACGGCATCGTCCGTTGTCACGCGCGGTTGTTGCGCGATGGCAAGGCGGTCGAGTTTTCCGGAGAAGGCAATGGCCCGCTCGCTGCACTCGTTCATGGATTTGGCAGCGCAGGTGTTCCGCGATTCGAAATCGCGAATTACAGCGAACACGCGTTGAGTTCCGGGGAAGAGGCGAGTGCGATTGCCTACATTCAAATCAAGCACAGCGACGGTCGCACCCGCTGGGGAGCCGGCGTGGACACGAACATCGAACTGGCGTCCGTGCGCGCCGTGCTGAGCGCGCTGAATCGGTCATAGATCGGTCCGGCGCCAACGGCAGTGAGCCAGAGTTGAGCGCATCAGCCGCTGTGTTTGCCACCAGCTTCATCGCGTCCACCGATCCTCAGTCGCGAGTAATGCTTTCGCCAAAGTTTTGCTCACACTGGCCAAAACTGAGCAGCCGCGTATGTGCGCCTTTTGTCCCGCAATCCCGCGTGATCCGCGCGTCGGGTAATTTGTCACACCGAAGGCACGCGGCTTCGGGCGGCGTTGTCTCGCGCTGTGCCGTGACACGTGGACCCGCTTTCACGATTTGATGAAAACAATTCATTCACTTTTGCGCCAATCCGGCGGCTATCGGTATTTCGCCTGCTGAGAGTCGTCAAAACATGCACAACGAAACTCAACGTTCCCCACGCCGCGAGCATGGGCCCCAGACCCACACGGCCAAAACTCGACGCGGGAAGGGATTCCATCGGACTTTTGAAAAACGACAATTTTCTTGTTGCATTAGAGGCCAAGCCGCTTGAGAATGGGTACAGTTCCTATGAGTTCAGATCGTATTACTGGCACTGGACGTTCGTTAAGTTCCTCGCCGCGAAGCGGCAGTTGGTCCCGGGCGTATGTCTCTGGCCAGAACATTTTCGGTAACAAGTAATATCCCCCTGTGCAGTCGAACCTATGAAGAATCCCGCTGCTCACAGCAATCCTTGCCGATACGGACAAGCCTTCACGTTGATTGAGCTATTGGTCGTCATTGCAATCATCGCAATTTTAGCAGCTATGCTACTCCCAGCCTTGTCGAAGGCGAAAACCAAGGCGCAAGGCATTCAATGCATGTCCAATCATCGCCAATTGACCTTGGCTTGGCGGCTGTACGCGGAAGACAGTAAGGATCTGCTGGTTCTCGCGAGCCATGATGGGACCGGGAACGCAAACCCGGACAACCAGTACGCCTGGACTTGGACGGAAATGACTTTTTCTCCCGACCCAAAAAACTGGGATATCAATGCGGACATTACGCTGCGCCCGCTTTGGCCGTACAACAAAAGTCCAGGCATCTACAAATGCCCGGCTGACCGTTCCTACGTGCTTGTAAATGGGGAGCAAAAGCCGCGCATCCGCACCATGTCCATGAATTTTTTCCTGGGCGGCTTTGGGGGCAAGGATAATTATCCCACTGAAGCGGCGCCCTACACCATCTTCCACAAGTTGTCCCAGATCGCGGGTGGAAGAGGCACACCCGGTCCGGTGAAGACATTCGTGTTTATGGATCAGCGGGAAGACTCGATCAACTGGGGGAACTTCTTTACCCGCATGGACGGGTTCGATCCGCGGAACCCCCTTCTATACAATTTCGAGCAGGACCTGCCCGGTGCTTACCACAATCGGGCCTGCGGTTTTTCCTTTGCGGACGGTCATTCGGAGATAAAGAAGTGGCGTGATCCACGCACGACGCCCCCTCTTGTATCCCAGCAAACGCCGTTTATGGCCAAGCTCCCCTCTCCCAGAAACGAGGATATAGCATGGCTGCAAGACCACACGACTCGTCCGAAAACGTGGAGCGGCAATTAACATACAATCGCGGTCGTGCTCAAAACATGGGCGGCTGCGACATTAACATGTCCCCTAGTTCACACGCATTTCTCCGAACCGGACCCATGCATCTCCACGCTCCATTCCTCAGCCCCTTTGCTCTCTCGTAAAACCCGAACGACCCAAAAACCAACCCGAAGTTCTAGTGCCTATGAAAACACCTGCTCGAAACTGCCTCGCCGCCGCCAGTTTAATTCTCCTAAGCGGTGCCCTGCCCACGCGGGCGGATTATTCCAACACCGTTGGGTCCTTCAACCCGCTCGCCTATTGGCGGTTCAACGAAACCTCCAGTTCGCCCGCGCTCAACAAGGTAGCCAATTCCGGCAGCCTCGCCAGCACAGCCGATGGCTACGTCGTATTTGACGCCGTCAAAGGTCAATCTGGCATCGTCGGCAACTCGATTCGCTTGGTTGGTGGTGCCGCAGGCTTCTGCGGCTCCAAGGTGGACGTACCTTACAGTGCAGCGTTGAACCCGGCCGCACCCTTCTCGATTGAATTCTGGATAAAGCCCAATTCGCTGGGTCCTGATGCGACCGGCAGTTGTATCCTCACATCTTTGAACCAACACGGAGCTGGTGGCGCCCCCAGGAAGGGCCTGGTCATTTACATGAACAGTGCCGGACTCATGCGATTCTGGCTCGGATTAGCCAATGGTGCCTATGCCGGACAACTTAGTACCACCAGCGGGGCTGTGTCTGTGGGAACTTGGCACCATGTGACCTGCACCTTTGACGGCACAACCCAAAAGGTCTATGTCAACGGTGTTCTGGCCGGCAGTTTGGCTACGGGCCCAGGTTGGGTACCTAACAATATTTCAGTCTTGCGCATGGGCGGGACGATGCTGACGGGCAACCAGAGCGACGGACCTTGGATCGCGGGAACGGGTAATGCCGGCAACCGCGGTTATGATGGCTGGCTGGATGAAGTGGCGGTTTATGGAACAGAACTCTCCAGTTCGCAGATTGCCGCGCATTATCAAGCGGCCACTACCAACAATGCTGGTTACGGCGCTCAAATCCTGGCCGGTGCTCCACTCGCCTATTGGAGAATGGAGGAGCCGGCGGTTACTCCCCCCAATCCGAGTACCTTTCCAATCGCG
>CAZNOE010000432.1:2250-5533 GCA_964574525.1 uncultured Bifidobacteriaceae bacterium | reverse complement strand
CTTTGGGCGGGGTTTTCTCAACGATGGTTTGCGTAGGGTCAATCCGCTTGCGTTTGAGAACTGCGTAAAGCCGGCGGAGCGACGGAGCGTGGGCGACAGGCTGGCCGGATTTGCGTGCCGTCGCCACAAACTCGTCGGGATACTTTTCGTAAAGCCGGAACTGATCCGCCTGGTTCATGCGGCCAATCTATCAGTCGAACTCAGGCAAGGCAATTCCTCACTTTTTCGTAGCGGGAGATTCCGACGCGGGCTGACCCACGCGCCAGTCGGAATCCTGTTTTACGTAAAGCGTCTGCGTCGGGAAGGCGAAGCTGATACCTTCGGCATCGAAACGCTCTTTGATCTTGAGGTTCAACTCCTGCATGCCCGCCAGGTAAGCTTTGAAGTCCGTCGAATTCCACCAATGCACGACGAGGATGTTGAGCGACGAGTCCGCAAATTTGTTGAAGCTGATGATCAGATCAGACGTCATGGCATGGCCGCGATAGATTTCCTCCAGGATTTTCAACGCGCGTTTCACTTTTTCCGCCGGCGTGTCGTAAGTAATCCCGATGTTCATTTCGGTTTTGATGTTCGGGCGGGAGGTGATGTTGGTGATGGCGGCATTCGCCATCATCTTGTTCGGGATGGTGATCAAGTGGCCGTTCTGATTGCGCACCCGGGTGCTGCGCAACCCGATGGTCTCGACGGTGCCATCCATGTTATCCAATTGAATTCGGTCGCCGATACGGAACGGCTTGTCCACGAACACCGAGACGGCGCCGAATAGATTGGCCAGCGTGTCCTGCGCCGCCAGGCCGACCGCCAGGCCGCCGATGGACAGCGAGGCGATGGCGGCGGTGACATCAATGCCGATGTTCGTCAGCGTCACGAGCGCCGCGACCACAATGATGAATAGTTTGAGCGTTTTCCGCACGATGGGGAAGAGCTGCTCGTCGAAGGTCCGGTCCGCCTCGACCGTGCGCCGCTTCCAGTAGCCCATCAGGAGATCAATGAGCTTCAACAGCATGTAGGTGAGCGAACAGGCCACGATGATGGTGAAACCTTTGGCGAGGACTTTTTGCACCAGGTCGGGCCACTGGAAAACATCCAGGCCAATGCGAAGGAAGATAACGAACACAACCACCTTGACCGGGCCGTTCAGCAGTTCGAGCAGCAAATCATCGAACCGGGTTGATGTCCTTTCCCTCCACTTCTTGAGCCAGACGCGCGTGAGGTAATCCGCCAACTTCGAAACGTAGAACGCCAGGAAGATGTAGATCAGCGAAAAGAGGTATTTCCACAGTTCATTGCCGAACCATTCGGTTCTCAGAAAGGGAAGGTCTGCCGTCACGCTTTCGATCCATTGAGGCGTTTCCATTAATTTCTTTGGCTGATTCTCCGGTCCCGCCGCGTTGGTTGAGGCAGCCGCGTTTGGACTCGCCGCCGGTGTGGAACGATTGGTTTGTTGCGCGGCGGCACTCCATAGCGACCAGAGCAAGATCGCCAGCAGCGCGACGACGTAAATGAGAAAGATCGTCTCGAACTTCAGCTTCATACGGGTAGATTAAATCCGATTCGCCTTCCGTCTGACAAGTGTTTGTCCTGCGATTGAAGAACGGCAGCCGGTCGCTTCGAGCGGCAACAACTAGCCTCCTGCGACGATTTTCACGATTTCCAGCCGGTCGCCGGCATTGAGTGTGTGTTTGGAAAACTCGGACGGTGGCACCGCTTCGCCGTTGTGCTCCACAACGACACTGCGAGGCAACAAGCCTTGCGCCACGAGAAATTCCTCAATGCTGCAAGGCAACTTGGCCGCGATAGGCTGGCCGTTGGCGGTGACATGGCTCATGGAAGAACCGATCAGCTGGCAATCCAATCACGCGAGCGCCGCGTCCCAATCCTTCCACACCGGCTCGTAGCCCAGTTGGCGGATCAGCGTGGCGACATCCTGTGCCGAGCGGGCATCAGCGATGTCGAACTGTCCGGTGGCGTTGGTCGCATGGCCATTCGTCGGTGCCCATTCGCTCGAACCCGATGCCAGTTCCACGATCCGCCCGCGCTCGGTGTGATGGATGTGCTCTTTGCCCGCGCCCGTGTAACCGCCCGGCTCGGTGTGGCTGCCCGCGCTCATCAACGTGACTCCGAGGGGAATCAAACCATCGCGCAATTTCGCCGGCTCGCGCGTCGAGAGCACGAGACCTGCATCGGGAAACATCAGGCGGAAAGCGCAGACGAGTTGCACCAGTTCGCGGTCGCTGATCTGCGTGAGCGGCTCGAACTCACCGGCGCTGGGTCGCAGTCGTGGCAACGAAATGGTCAGAGACGCCTTCCAACAATTGCGCAGCAGGTAATCCGCGTGCGCCGCGACCGCTAGGGCCTCGAATCGCCAGTCTGCCAGCCCATAAAGCGCACCGATTCCGATGCGCCGAAAGCCGGCAGCGTACGCGCGCTCCGGGGTTTCCATCCGCCAATCGAAATCCCGTTTCGGCCCGGTGGTGTGCATCTCGTGATAGATCGCTCGGTCGTAGGTTTCCTGATAGACCACCAGTCCATCCGCGCCCGCCGCGACAAGCGGACGATAATCCTCCACCTCCATCGGCCCGACTTCGAGCGACACGCTGGGGATTTCCTCGTGCAGTGCCGCGACGCAATCGCGGAGGTAATTGTTCGAAACGAACTTCGGATGTTCGCCGGCGACCAGCAGGACGTTGCGGAATCCCTGCACCGCTAGCGCCCGCGCCTCGCGCAACACTTCCTCGACCGAAAGCGTCACGCGCAGGATCGCGTTGTCGCGCGAGAAGCCGCAGTATTTGCAATTGTTGATGCACTCGTTGGACAAGTAAAGCGGAGCGAAGAGGCGGATGACTTTGCCGAACCGCTGCTGCGTGAGCGCTTGCGAACGGCGGCCCATCGTTTCCAGAAACTCGCCCGCCGCCGGGGATATCAGACTCGCGAAATCCGCCAGCGTCAGCGACGACTTCGCCAGACTCTCGCGAACGATGGCAGAATTCGCCGAACGGGACTTCGAGACGAGCGATTCCAGCGGCAGCGAATTGAATTCAGCGACAAAACTCACAAGGCCAACCTAGCAAACGAACCGGGAATGTCGAGACGGTCGAAGCAGCGCGGGTGTCTAAGTGTGTTCGTTGCTTCAGCCCTCACGACACGTTGTCCTACCGCCGGTGCTCTGCCAATGCTGCCGCGATGCTGTCGGCAACGGGATGGGCAAGCTTCGCGGAGCCCTGCGGTTTGAAATGAACGTTGGCGGGCAACTGGATTTCGGAGAGTTGCGGCAAGGCCA
>CAZNOE010000432.1:0-2150 GCA_964574525.1 uncultured Bifidobacteriaceae bacterium | reverse complement strand
GGTTTGAAATGAACGTTGGCGGGCAACTGGATTTCGGAGAGTTGCGGCAAGGCCAAGGCATAAAGATCGTTTACGGCGACCCCGGATTCGTTCATCACGCGTCGCGCCGCTTCGTTGTATTTCGTTACATCCGCCGGACGCCGCGGCGGGTTAAGCTTTCCTTCAGGCACCGGCGTGGTGCTGGCCCAGATCAACTTCGCGCCGGAGGATTTCAATTTCTTGACCAGTTGACGAAGATTCTCTTCGTATTTCGCCAACTCCACCTGATGCTGGCCGTTCGTCATGAGCTTCAAATCGTGCAGACCCCAGTTGAAGTGAATGACATCCCAGCGATTCGTTCCGAGCCAGTCATCCAGATGCGCAAGACCGTTGCTCGTCGGTCCGCCGTTGGCCGGGATGCGGTGCACATTGGCTTTGCCGGCGAGAAGTTTCCGGACCTCCAGGGTGTAACCTATGGAGATGGAGTCGCCGATGAGCAATACGCGGGGCAGCTTCAGATCGTCAGCAATCGGACGCATCGCAGCGTTGGCCTGGCTATCGGAGAAATCCGAAACACCGGGAGTTTTTGACGTGGGCGGTTTCGCTGGTTGCCCGAGGACGCGTGCGCCGCCCAACATGACGAACCATCCGAGCAAAACAAAGACTGTTGTCGAGGGAAATGCCTTTCGCATGAGTCAAAGGTGATCGCAACACCAACGGAACTCAATGTCGCAATTCACCTCAATGCAAATTGCCGGTGTTTCGCGAACGCGCCGCGCAACGACAGCGACATCTCATCTTGCAACGCCTGCAGCTCCCCATAAACCTTTACATTCACCGCGTCAGGTTGCGTCGTCTCGCCGCGGTTTAATTCCACAAATCGGTCCGTGATCTCGGCGATGGAGATTCTTTCACCCTTCTGCAAGCGCCAGCACCAAAGCGCTTGCAGCGCCGCGCCGTAAGCCGCGCCTTCGCCCACCTTGAGCGTCACAACTTCCGCGTCGAACACGTCGGCCATGATGTGGCGCCAGACCTTTGATTTGGCGCCGCCGCCGGTCGCGCGGATTTGTTTGGGCTTGACGCCGAGCTGGGCCAATCGGCGCAGACCGTAGTTCATACCCAGCGTCACACCTTCCATCGCCGCGCGCGCGAAATGCCCGGCCTCGAAGGTTCTCTGATTCACACCAAACCACACGCCTGTGCCATCCGGCACGTTCGGCGTGCGCTCGCCTTCGAAATACGGCAACAGCAACAGCCCGTTGGAGCCGGCGCGAATCCGCGCGGACTCCGCGGCATAACGCTCGTGCGTCCAGCCGAAATCGCCGCGAACCATTTCCGTCGCCACGGTGACGTTCATCGTGCAAAGCAGCGGCAGCCAGCGGTTCGTCGAGTCGCAAAACGCTGCAATCTCGCCCTGTGGATCAATCACTGGTTTTTCCGCGCAGGCGTAAATCGTTCCGCTCGTCCCGAAGCTGGCGGTGACAATGCCCTGCCGCGTGTTGCCGGTGCCGATGGCGCCCATCATGTTGTCGCCGCCGCCCGCGCTTACGAGGGTGCCGGGGTTTAATCCGAGCTGCTTCGCCGTCGCAGGCTGCAATCGGCCCGCGGGTTTGTCGCTTGCGATCAACGGCGGCAACTTGTCTGCCAACTCGGGATCAATCGCGTCCAATACCGCGCCCGCCCATTTACGTTTGCGCACGTCCAGCAATGCCGTGCCGCTGGCGTCGCCGTATTCCATCACGCGCTCACCGGTGAGCCAGAAGTTCAGGTAGTCATGTGGCAAGAGCACCGTGGCGAGCCGCGCGTAATTTTTTGGCTCGTGTTTTTTAAGCCACAAAATCTTCGAGGCAGTGAACCCAGGCAACACCGCGTTGCCGAGCGCCTTGATCGTTCTCTTCAAGCCGCCAACGCTCGCCATGATTTCGTCGCACTCGGCAGCCGTGGACGTGTCGCACCAAAGTTTGGCGGGGCGGATGACTTCGCCGGCCTTGTCGAGCGGCACGAAACCGTGTTGTTGTCCGCTCACGCCGATGGCGGCGACTTCGGTGGGAGTGGCCTTGGCCTGGCGTAACGCGCGTCGAATCGCGCCCGCCGTCGCGTGCCGCCACGTGTGCGGATGCTGCTCTTTCGCGCCCGGTGGCAGGTCTAGGATTAGATCGTAAGCCTCCGAC
>CAZNOE010000431.1:0-5534 GCA_964574525.1 uncultured Bifidobacteriaceae bacterium | reverse complement strand
CGACTTGAAGCTCGTTGGTCAGTCCGCACAACCGGGAGACGGTCAGCTTCAACTCATTGGTCGTACCCGCTTTGACCACCAATGAACTCGCCAACAAGCTCGCGCGCCAATCGGGCGCTACGCGGCGCACTGTCAGTTCGTAATACTGGCCGGGACCGGTGTTGCGCGTCAACGCACCCACCACGAGCGCAAACACGCCGTCCTCCGGCGCCTTCCAGTCCATCGCCGGATCGCGCGAACCCTCTGCGTCGTCGTTGCGGGTCAGTTCCTTGCCTGCGCTGTTTTCCACGGCCAACCAGCAATCCACGGGTGATCCCAGTGCTTCCGCGGCGACCGTCGCCGAAATCCAATCGTCCTTGGCCAGCTTTAGTTTGAAACGATGCGGCACTCCGGGCTCCGTGAAGAAGGAGCGAACCGAGGCGGGTAGCGACAACTCAGACGGTCGCTCATTCGTCTGAGCAGGCTGCGTTTCCGCCGCCGAGAGGCGCAACCGATAAATCGCTCCATCGCCGCCGGCCAGCCGGATCTCCGCCGTGGCGGGAAATGGAAACCCGAAAACCTGCACGATCACCGAGGCGGCAGCGTCCGCCCGCCACTCCAGTCGCGGATCAATAGTCGCGAAGTCGTGATTCCAGACGAGTTGCTGCCCATTCGTGGACACAAGGCGTAAAACCGCATCGAGCCGGCTCATCAAGACGTGACTGTCCACAGAAGCCAACAGGCGATGACCCGCCGGGACGCGCACCAGGTAGGAATCCACTTCACCGGCCTTATCCAACCGACCGTTGATCGTGGTCGGAAGTTCCGCAATCGCCATGGCTGAATCGAGCTGATCGTTCGGCTCGATCTCGACCACCTCGCGGCCCGCCCCGACAACGAAAGGGCGTGGTTCGCTGGCACCTTCGTTGTTGAACAATCGAACCAGGCGCACGCCGGGCGCGGCGTCAGCGGCCACCACAAATTGCAATTCGTTCTTGTTGGTGAGCGCGCTGATTTCCGCTCCCGCGCCGCCGCCCCAGATTTGCGGCGGCCACGGATCCACCTTGCCCACGATTTTCACCGTGTTGGTGGTGCCGCGCGCGAAACCGACGGGATGAAATTGTTCAAGCGACGGCGCCGCAGATTGAACATTGAGCGCGGCAACAACCAACAGGACGGAACAAACCACTCCAAGTCGGGGAACTCCCGTCTGCAAAACGCTCACTCGGCAGGAACATGTCAGGCTCTGATCCTCTGCGGCTCGCGGCGTCAACTGAACAGCTCCTTGATCAGCCGGCCCTGGTTGACGAGCGGAATCGGCCGGCCGGCAGTCGTGTGGAGAATCTGATTCGGATCAATCCCGAGCTTGGTGTAGAGCGTGGCGGCAAAGTCTTCCGGGCCGTACACGTTGTCCGAAGCATAGTAACCTTTGGGATCAGTCGCCCCGATCACATGACCGCGCGGCACGCCGGCCCCGGCCATCAACACCGACATCGCCCCCGGCCAGTGATCGCGTCCGGCGTCCTTGTTGATCTTCGGCGTCCGGCCAAATTCACCCAGCACGACGACGAGCGTGTTGTCGAGCAGCCCCCGTTCATCGAGATCCTTGATCAACGCGGCCATGCCTTGATCGAACCGCTTGACGTGATCACCGCGATAGGCTTCAAAGATTTTCGTGTGATGATCCCAGCCGCCGTATTGAACTGTAACAAAACTCACGCCCACGGAAACCAGCCGGCGCGCGAGCAGCAAGCGCTGGCCAAAATCATTCCGCCCGTAATCCTCGCGAACCACATCGGTCTCACGATGGATGTCGAATGCTTCCTGCGCCTCCTTTGAGCGGACCAGTTGCAACCCCTGCGCAAAGAAGTCATCGAAGGTTACCGCCGGATCCTCCACCAGCTTGTCCGAGTACCGCTCCATCCGGTCCAGCGCCTGCCGCAGTTCGAGTCGGGTTTTCGCGCGAGCTTCGTCAATCTCCGCCGGCAGTGTCACGTCGCGGACGCGGAACGATTTGCTGTTCGGGCTGCCATCAATCACGAACGGGGCGTGCTGCCCGCCGAGAAAGCTCGGTCCACCCGACCGCGAAATCTGCGGCACGGCCACGTAGGCCGGCAACCCGTCGCGGATGCCGCGCTCGTGGGAAACCATGGAGCCGAAGGACGGATGGAAGGTCACGAACGCCCCGCACGCCACCGGCGCCGGCGTCGGCATCCCGGTCATCAGATAATGATTGCCGCCACCGTGGTTCGGGTCCTTGTGGTGAATCGAACGGACGATGGTGAACTTGTTCGCCATCGCCGCGAGCTTGGGAATGCAATCGCTGAAATGCACGCCGGGCAGCGGCGTCGGGATGTCCTTGAACTCGCCACGAATTTCCGATGGTGCGTCCGGCTTGGGATCGAAGGTTTCGTAATGGGAAGGCCCGCCATCCAGCCACACGAGGATGCAGTTTACATTGCTGCCGGGCCGCAGCGCCCGCTTGACCGCGCCTCCCGGCTCATTCGCTTTGGCTTGCAGCCGCAGCAAATCGCAGAACCCCAGCCCCAACACGCCACCGAGACCGAGTCGGAGAAAATCCCTACGGCGAACGTCGGCGCAGTTGGACTTCAGGCCATTCATGTGATTCTCAGTGATTAAATACAAACTCCGCCGAGTTTAGCAATGCCCAAAGCACATCCTCGGTCGCAGCCTGACGCTCCTTGGTTTCGGCCCCAAATCTGGAGCTGGCGGCCTCCAGTTCCACGGAAGACGGCGGGCGCATGAAAGTGGCGAGATACAGTTCGGTGACGATCTCTTCGGGCGTCTTGTCGCTGGCGGCCAGCAAACGGGCGCGCCCCTTCGGATTCGCCAGCTTGGCCTGCAACGCCTGGGAGTTCATGAGGTGTAGCGTCTGCACGACGCTGGTTCGCAAATCGCGCTCGCACGGCGCATCCGTGCTGGCGTTGGGTCGGCCAAAGGCGTCGAGGAAATGGGACGGCGTTTTGAAGGTCCAGGTCTGGATCGCACGCGTGCCGGGCGGACAGCCGTCAAACGAATCCGGAACGCCTGTGACATCGCAAACTGCGTCCAGCATCACTTCCGCCGGCAACCGTCGCCGTGCGGAGCGGGAAAAACTCTTGGTATCCGTGAGGTTGGTTTCGTTGGGCGCCGAACTGAGCTGATACAACTCGGAGTTCAGAATCCTCCGCATCACATGCTTCAAATCGAATCCGTGCCGTGCAAAGTCGGCGGCCAGCGCGTTGAGCAACGGTTCGTTCACGGCCGGATTCGACACCCGAAAATCGTCCACGGGTTCCACGAAACCACGACCAAAGTAATTTCCCCAGATTCGATTCACTGCCGCGCGGGCAAAGTAAGGATTCTCAGGATTCGTCAACCAATCGGCGAGCGCGAGCCGCGGATCGTCTTTCTCCTTCAGCTCGGTCTTCGGACCGTCGAGCGGACGCGGCGCGAGCACGGCTTCGGTAACCGGATGTTTCACCGTGCCGCCCGACGCAAAGTAAAACGTCTCGGACCCGGCGGAGATGGGCGGGGAAAGACCGGCACCCTTTTGTTTCACCGGCCCGAAGAAGGCGGCGAATTGGTAGAAGTCGTCCTGACTCCATTTCTCGTTGGGATGATGGTGGCACTTGGCGCATTCCATCCGCACCCCAAGGAGCACCTGACTGAAGATCGTCGCCAGATCAGCCGGTTCGCGGCGATCCCGATAAACGACCGCCGGCCCGTCGCGATGATTGCTTCCTTCCACCGTGAGGAGCGCGCGGGCAAATTCGTCGTAACGAAGGTTCTCCCGGAACGCCGCCCGCAACCATTGATCGAGCAGGTAAACGCTCTTCACGCCGACCCGATCCGAGTTGGGTCGCAGCAGGTCGGCCCATTTGTTCGCCCAGTAATCAGCCCACGCTGGATCGGCCAGCAATTGTTCGACCCAGCGCTGCCGCTTATCTGTCGTCGGGTCCGCCAGGAAAGTCCGCGCCTCCGCGACGGTCGGCAGCCGGCCGATGGTGTCCAGCGTTGAGCGACGCAGGAATTCCGCATCTGAACTTTTGGCGGAAGGAAAGAGGCCGAGCTTTTGAAAGTGCGCGTAGGCTAGTTCGTCAATGAAGTTGCCGACCGGCAGTCCCTCATACCGACTGGCCGGCAGGCGCGCATCCGCCGGAACAGTGACCCGTGCGGCATCCACCTGCCCCATGAAGCGGGCCACGACCACGCTCTCGCCGTTGTTCTTCCCCACTCGCATGAGCCCCGCCTCATCCACAGTGACGAGTTCCTTGTCCTGAGATACGAATTCGGTGAGCGCGGTCACGTCACGTTCCGAGCCGTCATCATATTGGGCCGTGGCGGTCAATGACACTTTGGCACCGTGGCGATAAGTGCCAGTCACGGGTGTCACTTGCAGGCTCACGAGGGACGGTTCATTCGTCCGTTGATACGGCATCCCGGCGGTTATCCACTCAACCAACATCCGGTAAACAGGAGAGCCAGGTTCGAAACGCTGCCCGCCCTCATGATCCAACGCCAGAGTCGGCTTGAGCAACAGCAGGCTGGCTTCGGGCGACCCAGGAGAAACCCGCCGGCCGCGTCCGTCTTTCACAATCTCCGCATAATCGCTGCGTGGATCATAGCTGAACACCGACAGCTTGAAGCCGTTCTGCCCTTCGGGTTTGGCGTGGCAGGAACCGGCCGTGCAACCGGCCCGGGCCAGGGCGGGCAGGACATCCCGAATAAATGAAGGGACCGTTTCCTTGGCAGCGACCGTGGTTCCGGAATTAGCGTCGGCGGGCAGTTCATTTGCCGGCCCGAGGCTCGTCTGCACCTTGCCGTTTTGGTCCATCACGCGTACCACGCCATCCTGACCACCGACGATGATGCGGGTGCCATCGGCGTTGACGGCCACCGCATGCAGCGCGTCCTCCCAGCGACCGAGTTGTTTTTCGCGCGCGGTCTCGGAACTCTGCGCGCCGGTATGGCGTTGGAATTCCTTGAAGGTATAGGCCCGGCCATCCTCGTCGGCCACGACCACGGTCTTGCCATCTGCCGACCACGCGGCGGCGGTCAAGCCGTGCTTGCGTCCCGCAATGCTGACCACGCTTTCCCGCGACTTCACATCCCAGAGTTTGATCTGCTTGTCGCCGCTGATGAAAAACAGTTCGGTGGCATTCGTGTTGAAGGCGACACCGGTCACGGCGCCGACGTGTCCTTCATAACGCGCGACTTCAGTCTGGGAAACCAATTCCCAAAGCTTGATCAGCTTGTCGCCGCCAGCGGTGGCCAGGCGACCTCCCTCGGGGGTGATGGCGAGCGCGTTGATTGCATCATCGTGGGCCGGCCAGGCGTTGAGGGGATTGCCATTCTCTGCGGCGAACACCCGGACCCAGGCGGCACTGCCGGCGGGACTTTCCGCAGCGACCAGCGCCCCGCCAAACGGTGAGAACACCAGCGCGGTCACGCGACCGGTGAGATTGCTGCCAGTTTGCCAGACCAGCGAAAGATCGGCCGCGTTGCGCACGTGAAGTTCCCCATGACTTCCGCTCGCCAGCCGCCGTCCATCC
>CAZNOE010000430.1:0-5534 GCA_964574525.1 uncultured Bifidobacteriaceae bacterium | reverse complement strand
GGCGAAGACGGCAAAGTCGTCGTTCCCGGTGACAGCAAGAAGAGCTTGTTGGTCATCGCCGCGGCGCAGCTTGACGACGAGACAGCGATGCCGCCCAAGCGCCGACCCGGAGGGCCAGGCGGGCCGGGCGGACCGGGTGGGTTTGGCGGCGGCCAACGTCCGGGATCGCCCGGCGGCGCCAACGCCACCAATCGTCCTGCTGGTGGACCGGGTGGAGCGGGTGGGGGACGTGGCCCCGGCGGACCTGGTGGCGGCTTTGGCCCACCGCCGAAACCTCTCACCGCGGAACAGGTCGGCTTGATTCGCGCATGGGTTGATCAAGGTGCCAAGTAGTGCGTTTACAAGAATCTCAACGAAAAATGATTTGGCTCTACGATGAAAACGAAAACTTCCCAACCTCAAGCCTTCCACATCCCCGTTGACCGCCGGCGCTTTTTCAAAAGCATGGCGCTGGCCTCGGCGGGATTCACGCTCTCCGGTTATCTGGCGGAAGCGCTCACGACTTCGCCAATCGTGACGCAAGGGCCTTACTATCCGCTGGCCAACAATATCCCGCTGGACAAAGACAACGACCTGGTCCAACTCAATGACAACCTCACGATCGCGTCGGGCATCGTCACTTATCTGAGCGGGCGGATACTCGACAGCAGCGGCAATCCGATCAAGGGCGCGCTGGTCGAACTCTGGCATGCGGATCGCGAAGGCGATTATCTTTACTCGGCCAGCGCGGCGCGCAATCCGGCCTGCGATCCAAACTTTGCGGGCTTCGGCCAGTTCCTCACCGGCTCGACCGGCGAATACAAATTTCGCACAATCAAGGCGGGCCTCTACAACGGCCGGACGCGGCACTATCACGTGGGCGTCACGATCCCGGGACGTACCACGCGCTCGACGACACAGACGTTCTGGAACGAAACGGCGTACGATTTGAATGGGAACGTGTTCGCCACCCAGAATTCCAATGACATGGTATTCACGGGCATCACCGACGCCACGCAACGCGCCTCCGTCAATCTCACCTACACCGCCGTGCCCGGGACGACGACCGGCGAAGTCCAGGCGACGTGGGATTTTGTCAGCGGCTTCAGTCCAGTGGAACCGGGCTATCCGGACAGCGGCAGCCTGGTGATCGCCGGCACGCCGGTGGCTGGACCGGCGAACAGCACGCGATTCAAAATCTCCGTGCCCGCCTACACCGGTTACACGTATGAAGTGTACGGCGATCCGACTCTGGGGCCGCTCGCGTGGAGTGCGCTGCCCTTCTCGCTCTCGCAAGCCGGCACGATCAATACCAACAAGTTCACCGCTGGCAGCAACGGCACGCTCGATCTCTATGTCGAGGCGAAGGCGGTGAAAGGATTTTACTACGTGGCCTTCCGCGTGCCGGGCGCGAACACGGGCGTACCTTGATGTGGGCCGGGAGAACTGGGCAATTTACGATTTACAATTTACGATTTACGAGGCTGCCGGCGAATGGGAGCAACCGCTGATTTCTGCCTCCGCGCGTAAATCGTAAATCGTAAATCGTAAATCGTAAATCGTAAATTCCTCCCGGCTTGTTTCATCCGCCTCCGGCTTCTATGCTCCCCGCCATGAACAATCATGGCACGAGTTTCATCAAGGAAGACCCATGGCGCATTTTCCGTATCATGGCTGAGTTCGTGGATTCGTTTGAAACTCTTTCCCGTGTCGGCCCGGCCGTGACGATCTTTGGCTCGGCGCGCATTTCCCGCAATGACCCGTATTACCACACCGCGGAAAAACTCGCTCGCGCACTCGCCAAAAACAATCTCGCCGTCATCACCGGCGGTGGCCCCGGGATAATGGAAGCCGCGAACAAGGGTGCCGCGCTCGCCCGGGGAAAATCCGTGGGCCTCAATATCGAACTGCCGCAGGAACAAGCAGGCAACCGCTTTGCCAACGTGCCCATCAACTTCCACTATTTTTTTTCGCGCAAGGTCTGCTTCGTGAAATACAGCGTTGCGTTCGTGTTCATGCCCGGCGGCTTCGGCACCCTCGACGAGTTTTTCGAGGTGCTCACGCTCGTGCAGACCCGGCGCATTCCAGGATTTCCGCTGATCCTGTTCGGAAAAAAATTCTGGCCCGGCCTGATCCGCTGGATGAAAGCGCAGATGCAGGAACAAAACAAATTCATCAGCCCGGGCGATCTGGACCTGTTCACAGTGACGGACGACGTGGACGAAGCGCTTGAGTTAATCCTGACCTATATGAGTCGCGTCGGCCCGCCGGAAGTCGTGCCGCAAGCGTTTTCGTAGCCGCGCGGCGAGTCGCCTCAACCATCCTCGGCACACGGCACATGACCACGCTGCGACAATTCGCCGTTCTGCAAAAGGACTCCACCAGCCCGACCGCCGAGCAAATGAAGCGCGCGTTCCGGTGCTTCAACCACCTGACGGACGCCGATGCCGTGCGGCTGGCCGCGGGCGCGCACGGCGTTTTGATGAGGCGTCTGGATGGCGACGTGAGCCGCGCGTTTCAACAGGCCTTGCAGGCGGAGGGCATCGGCGCGGTGGTTGTCGCCGAGGATGAACTGCCGAAACTGCCGGAAGGCAGGTCGCTCCACCGTCTGGGAATCTCGCCGCAAGCTTTCACCGTTTATGATCTGCTGGGCAGCCCGACCGCGATTGATTGGGGCGACGTCACGCTGGTTGCCGCGGCGGCAATGCACCACTTTGAAATAGGCCGGACCGAAACAGAACGCACCACTCTGGGATTCAATCCCTGGGTGGGAGTCTGGCCGAAAAAGATTATGGAGACCGAGCGAACGGTGGAGTCCGGTACATTGTTGTTGCTGGAAATCATTCTGGCGGGCACCGCGACGCGCTACCAGATTGATGCCGCGCGATTCCCGTTCAACTATGTGATTGACCAGCCCGGTCTTTCGACCGAAGAGAAATTTGTCTGGCTGGTGCTGGAAATTTGCCGCCACGCGACGCGCGCCATTCTCAATCGCGGAGCGCTCTGTCTGCTCGGCGGACAGGCCACGGTGCCGAAATATGCCACCCGGCAAATGCTGACCGATGAAATGATCTGGTTGCTTTGGCACGATGCGCACAAGAGCCACGCGGGCGGCCCGTAAACGATGCGTTCCATTGTTCAGGAAATCTCCACGACGCAGACGCCCGAGTCGCTTATTGGGCAATTGCGAGGCTTGCCGCAGCGCAGCGTGGCGGAGGCGGGTGAAGCGGGCTTGGTGTTGTTGCGCAGCGCGTTGTTTGACTCGCCGGAGGCCCGGTATTCGTTCGTCGCGGCGCGGCCGTTTCTGTCCTTTCGGTCCTTTGGGTCGCAATGTGAAATCACCCATCGCGAACCACGCATCACGCATCACGTTCAATTCGGCAATCCGTGGCACTTGCTCGACAGTTTGATGGCCCGGTTCGAATTGTTGGACGAGATTGATCTCCCTTTCCCGCTCGGCGGCTGTTTCGGTTACTGGGGTTACGATTTGAAAAACTTCGTCGAGCCGAAACTCCCGCGCCGCGCCGTCAACGATCTCGAACTGCCCGACTGCCACGTGGGTTTTTACGACAGCCTCGTGGTCTTCGATCATCGCCTCGGCAAGACGTGGATTGTCTCGACGGGCCTCAACGCGGATGGCGCGCGCAATGAAGCGCGGGCGCAAGAGCGGGCGGAGTTCTGGCGCTCGGTACTCGCAAGCGAGGTCGCTCAACCTGAGACGGTCGCTCACCACCCAGAATCCAGTATCCAGAATCCAGAATCCCCTATCAGTTCCAACCTCACCCGCGCCGGGTTCCTCTCTGCTGTCGCCCGCGCGCAGCGTTACATCCGCGCGGGGGACATCTATCAGGTCAATCTCTCACAGCGGCTCATGGCGCCCTGCCCGTTGTCCGGTTGGGAACTGTTCGAGCGTCTGCGAGATGTTTCCCCCGCGCCGTTCGCCGCGTATTTCGATTGCGGCGACTTTCAGATCGCCTCGTCGTCGCCGGAACTTTTTCTGCGCATGAGCGGGCCGAATATCCAGACGCGGCCCATCAAGGGCACGCGCCCGCGTTCGCCGGACCCGACGCGCGATGCGCAACTCGCCTACGAACTCCAGACCAGCGCGAAGGAACTGGCCGAATTGTTGATGATCACCGACCTGCTCCGCAACGATCTCGGCAAAGTCTGTGAATTCGGCACGGTCCACGTGCCCGAGTTGATGCGGCTCGAACGGTATCCGCAGGTGCAGCATCTTGTTTCGACGGTCGAAGGCCGCTTGCGTCCGGACGTGACGCATTTCGCCGCGCTGGCTTCGTGTTTTCCGGGCGGCAGCATCACCGGCGCGCCGAAGTTCCGGGCGATGCAGATCATTGACGAATTGGAAGCCATCGCCCGTGGCCCATACACCGGCTGTCACGGCTATCTGGGTTTCAACCGTGAAAGCCAGCTCAGCATCTGCATTCGCACGGCGATTCACAAGGAAGGCGCGGCGTATTTTCACGTCGGGGCGGGCATCGTGGCCGACTCCGTGGCGGAGGCGGAATACGATGAAACACTGGACAAAGCGGGCGGTTTCCTCGGCGCGCTCAGCGTTCCACGACGGCTTGGAAGATCCGCCCAATCCGCGGCCCGGCCCTGAGCCAGCAGTGGCCCAAGCCCCGGCTTGCGGGCGCTTCGGCAATGTGACCTTTCGTGCGAAACGCTTTCTTCTAGCCCGAACATCAACTCTCGCGTAGTACAGGCCGCATGGTTGTATTCCTCAACGGTCAATTTGTGGCCGAGACGCAAGCCGTCGTTTCGGTAAATGACCGTGGGTTTATGTATGGCGACGGGCTTTTTGAAACCATGCGGGTGTTCAACGGCAAACCCTTCCGCATGGCCCAGCATCTCGAACGAATGGTGCGCGGAGCCGATTTCCTGAAAATTAAACTGCCGTTCACGCCAAAGGAGCTGCAGCAATTCGCGACACAACTCGTCGAGAAAAATCAAATGCTCGATTCGGTCCTGCGCGTCGTGGTGACGCGCGGCCCCGGAGAACGCGGTTACACGCCCAAGGGAGCTGACACACCGACGGTCGTCATGACAACACATCCGGCGGCGCCGCTGGATCCCAACGGCCCGCCGCAATGGAGTTTAATTACATCGTCGTTCCGCATTCCGGCGAGCGATCCGCTTTCGTCCTTCAAAACCACGAACAAGCTGGTATCCATTATGGCGCGCGCGGAGGCCGAGGAAAAAGGCGCGGACGAAGCGTTGATCACCAACACCAACGGCGAAGTCGCCGAAACCGCGGGCGCGAATCTGTTCTGGATTTACCACGACAAGATCTGCACGACGCCCACAGGTCGCGGCGTGCTGCCCGGACTCACCCGCGCCGTGGTACTGGAGATCTGTCAGGTGCTCGCTCTGCCCACGAACAAACGCGTCATCAAGCCAGAGGCGTTAAGGAACGCGGAAGGCATCTTCCTCACCCAAAGTGCGCTGGGCGTCATTGCAATTGCTTCGCTGGACGGCGAGACAGTTCCGCAGTCGCCGCTGGTGGATCAGATTCATCGCGCCTACTGCGAGATGCT